>JAICIM010000305.1 GCA_025928885.1 Ktedonobacteraceae bacterium
CTTGTTCGCTTGTTCAGCTTGACGCATCTTTTCAGACAATACTTCTCTGTATCCTACACGCATATACACAACAATCACATGGCGCTTTTTCACAGCTTCACCACGCAGTATAGCATGAATACAGCCGCACGCGCTCGTTTGCTAGCCCAATCGGAGCAGTGCGCCACAGCTCCTGTGCATATGCCTACTTCCTATGCTACGAAACGTCCTCAGCAGCCTGCTTACCAACCACTAGATGAATAAACAGGATGCTTAGCTCATACAACAATGACAGCGACACCCCGATAAAAATCGGGCTGTAGAGATCAGCACCGGGCGTGATGAAGCAGGACGCAATCCAGATACCGACGTGGGCCACTTTGCGCTTCTTTTTCAGCATATCAGTATTCACCCAACCGACCTTCGCCATAAAGGTGAGTACTAGCGGCAGCTCAAACGCCAGGCCAAAGGCCAGCAGGAAGAACGCCACAAAGCTGAAGTAGCTATTGGCCGAGATCATTTCGGTAAAGCTGTTCGCCCCAAACGACAGCAGCCACTCAAGGGGATAGTTCAAAACGACATAGCCCAGGCTTGCACCCGCCGCAAAGAGTACCACGCCAAGCACGATAAACGGCACGGCATATTTCCTCTCGCCCTGACGCAAACCTGGAGCGATAAAAGCCCAGATCTGGTACAGAATAACGGGCAGCGAGGCAATCAACCCGGCAAAAACGGAGATCAGGAGAAAGACCGTAAAGCCTTCCGCAATCCCTGTCACCACAAGTTTGCCATGTGTTACGGAGGCAGCCATTTTAGGGAACGGCCCCATTAAGAGCGCTATCAGTTGATCTCTGAAAATAAAGGCGACGATAGAAAAGATCGTGACGGCAAGCAGAGACTTGAGAATACGCCAGCGCAGCTCCTCCAGATGTTCCATCAACGTCATCATGGAGAAATCTTCGTTCTCTTCTTCATCCTCATCAGCGCGGTAGTCGTAGACAAGCTGGTCGAGATCACCGGTCGCCATAGTTTCTCCCTACTCTCTGTTCGTAATTTTCGTCTGTCGATTACGGCGCATGCACAGCATCCTGCCGCTGACCAACCAGCGCGGATTCAACCATACGCAAGCTCTCGATGCTGACGCTTAATAAACCGGCACCAACTGAGGTCAGCGCCACAAAGCGTACAGCGCGGCGGCGGCTGATACGCTGGGTGCGCAAGCGGTTCGTCACGCCTTGCTGCCAACGCTGGTCCGCCTCCTGGTGGCGTAGAGAAGCGACGAGTTGCTGTTCCAGACCAGCAGGAGATGGTGCAGTACGTCCATAGTGGCGTAGCAGCAGAGTCTCAATAGAGTCGTTATGCATAGCTTCTCCGTGTCGTTGAAGAGCGCGTTGTAAAGCTGAAACGCCGGGATTTGTCGTTCAACGTTTGCTGCTCAACACAATCTTCATTCATCGGGTGTGCTGGTTCTTGTGCGGCCCCATCATAAACCGTTTCGTCGCTCTCCTGAGCATAGACCCGCTGAAACTGCTTGCGAGCACGCGAGAGACGCTGACGCACAGCCGCCTCTTTTAGCTCCAGCAGATCAGCGATCTCACCTGTCGAGAGACCGCTCACAATCGAGAGCAGGAGAGCAACGCGCAACTGCTCAGGAAGCTTCGCCATTGTGCGCCGAACAGCATCCTGTTCCGCGATCAACTCTTCAGGATCATCGGCCTCGACCGCGCCAAATCCAGATGGTTGCACCGGTGCGGCCTGCTCATTCAGCGTCTCATCCTCACGCTGCTCAGCATCTGCCCGCTCTCGCTGCATATGCGAGAAGGGGATAAAGCGCAAGATATTGCGCCGACGCCGCTGCATGCGGACGGTATTGAGCGCGATACGCAGCAACCAGGCTTTGGCATGAAACTGCTCCCCACTCACAGCGCGAGCAGCATCGATGCCCTTCAACGCCTGATGGAAGGTATCCTGCGTGAGATCCTGGCTCTCTTCCCAATCTCCGGTCAGACCATAGATGGTATGAAAGACCAGTTTGCCATATTCATGAATGAGCGCCTCTACGAAGCGTGCCGCCGATATCGTTTCCAACACACCACTCTATTCGTTGTTCGATGGAGGATATCTCGTGTGAGATATCTTCTTACTAATGAAGATGCATGAACCTGGGGAAGTGTGACAACGAAAACAAAAAAGATAGGGAAAATATTTGAAGGGGGGGGAAAGTTCCAGGGCGGCTGCTCTGGAAGCCTTAGCGAGCAAACCAGAAACCGCCCTGTTCTCGTTGCAAGCGATTACCGCAAATGCTCTTCGATGTAATCCTCGGCTTCCTGTACCGTTGTGATTTTCTCTGCATCCTCATCAGAAATTTGTAATTTAAACTCTTCTTCAAGAGACATGATGAGTTCGACTAGATCGAGTGAGTCTGCATTGAGATCCTCAACGAAGGAAGCGCTAGGAACAACCTCGCTCTCTTCAACACCGAGTTGATCAACAATAATCTTTTGCAGTCGGTCATGTATAGACATTATTTCACCTCACTTTCCGCTTTGGGGATGGGCTGTTGTTGCGCCCGATTAAATATTGTACCCAGGACGCCATTAATAAAACGACTGGAGGTATCGCTGCCAAAAGTTTTGGCAAGCTCCACCGCCTCGTTAATCGCGGCCTTTGCTGGTACCGTATTATTAAACAGAATTTCGTAGATTGCAAGCCTCAAGATATTCTTATCAATGCGAGCCATCTGTTGAAGCGGCCACTCACGCGCTGCGCTCTGGATATGAGCATCAATATCCACCAGGTGATCGCGAACGCCCAGAACTAATTCATTGGCATATTCTACCACCTTTGGATGCAGATGGCGCTCTTCAGCATGGCGCGGCAATACCTCCATCGGATCATGATGAGCAATATCATATTCATAAAGTGTTTGCAACGCAATCATTCGCGCTTGTCTGCGTATCCCTGGCATGATTTCCTCGAATAGTTCCTAAGAGTATCCACGCTGCTACAATAGGAGATATGTCCTATACAATCTGCACACAACATATCTTACAACTCTCCCTAACCCACGATCACGACGCTGTAATCAGAGGCGCAGAGAACGATCCTATGCAACATCCTGGATGTATACATTGACCTCTTGTACCTGCATGCCTACCATCATTTCGATGGCGGATGCCACCTCTTCCTGTACAGCAGTTCCCACTTCTACAATATCAACGCCTGAATCTACAACAATATACAGGTCAGCAGAAACGGTATTGTCCTTTACCGTCAATGCCACACCCTGACCTGGCACCTCTCGACCCAGAAAACGCGACCATTGATCGCTCATCTGTGCCATCCGTGCAACCCCAGGTATCCGCACCGCTGTATGAATAACAATCGTTGAAAGTACCTGTCGGACAACACGCACCACGCCGGGTGCTTGCTGCTCTACTGCCATACGTCTCCTCCTGATGCATCATGCCTCCCTGCCTGCCTTTTTGCATCCCTCGTACAAAGGGAAAAGGCGAAGAAAACGTCGTCTGAAAACGTACGCAATCTTATTGCAAAGATAGGCGGTTTTCTGATGCATGTCAAGTGCATTATACCAATCGGTCTTGCCCTCAGCAATGGCGATCTTCTTTGATCGCCGCCGAGTCTGCACTCAATCTGTGCAATACTGTACCCTGAACGATTATACGTTACGAGGACGTACTAATCTCACGTACCAGGGCCACAACTTTTGCTATATCTGCCACGTTGCCAATATTGGCAGTGGTGACACCCTTCACAATGCGCTTAATCATCCCGGTCAACGCCTGCCCGGGGCCAATCTCGATAAAGGTCGTGACCCCTTCACCCACCAGATATTCGATGGTGCGCGTCCATTGCACCGAAGCGGCAACCTGTTGAGCCAGTTCACCGCGCAGCTCATCAGCGGTCGTGAGCGGGGTTGCGCTGATGTTGCCGACGAGCGGAATCGCGGCATCATGCAATGGTAAATCCGCAAGCACATGCGCCAGATGCTCTGCTGCTGGCTGCATCACGGGCGAATGGAAAGCTCCACTGACCGACAGCGGGATCACGCGCTTCGCTCCACGCGTACGGGCCAGTTCGGAAGCGAGGACCAGCGCACGCTTCTCGCCAGAAATCACGATCTGGCCGGGAGCATTGTAGTTGGCAATCACCACCTGTCCCACGCCCGGATGAGTGCGCTCTACGCCCTCTAAGGCCCGGTTGGTGGCTTCCTGACAAACTTCTTGCAGCAAAGCCGCATCCATCCCAATAATCGCGGCCATCCCGCCAGGACAGACCGTTCCCTCATGCTCCATCAAGCGTCCACGCTCACGCACCGCACGGATCGTTTGTGGCACATCCAGCACGCCAGCAACGGTCAACGCGGTCCATTCGCCAACGCTATGACCGGCAACATAGGCCGGAGCGAGTGGAGAAGAGAGGGAAGATGAATCAGCAGAGAGGGCTTCTTGAAACGCGGCAAGGAAGGCAAGGCTCACAGTGACAATAGCCGGTTGCGCATTGATCGTTTCACGCAAGGTCTCTTCGGGGCCAGAAAAACAGAGGGCGCTAAGCGAGAAGCCCAGAGCATCATCAGCTGTCGCAAAAATACGCTGTGCCGCTGCCGATTCCGCATAAATATCCGCGCCCATACCTACAGCCTGGCTACCTTGCCCTGGAAAGAGAAAGGCAACTCGTGTCGTCATGCTTGTTCACTCTTTGAAAACAATGGGCGGTTCGCCTCTCTCTACCCGATCGCGTTCAATGGTGTAGAGCGGCACGACCGCCCATCAATATTAATGCTCGTGGTTGTGCTGATGCGTCTTTGGCAAGAACACCTGCTGCCCACGATAGGTACCACAATTGGGGCAGGCATGATGCGACAGGCGCGGCCTGCGACATTGTGGACAGGCAACCAGTTGTGGTAATTTCAAATGATGATGCGCCCGACGCTCGCCCTGGCGGGAGCGCGAGATGCGCTGTTTTGGTAATGCACCCATAGGTTCTTAAACTCCTCTTCATACCGGTACAATCACGAGAGCTTTGGCTCAGGCGATAAACCGATGCATGTGTGTTACTTGAGACGTTGCCCATCGTCATTGACCAGCAACGTTTTCAGTACATTAAATCGTGTATCAACCTCCGGTTCGCACGAACAGGGACCGAGGTTGAGGTCTTTGCCACACTGTGGGCATAATCCAGCACAATCTTCCTGACACAGTGTTACCATAGGAACTTCGAGCAGTACCTGCTGTCGTACCGCCTCGGTCAGATCCACCAGATGATGTTCATCGATGGGGAAAGCATCCTCTACATCGTCGGCATGAACCGGAATCCCGGTCACAACATCCACTGTTGGATAAAAACGCTCTTCAAATGTCACATGCACCGGCTGCTGAAACTCTTTCAAACAACGCGTACAGGCAAGCTCAAGGACCAGATCAACCCACCCATCGACAAGCAATCCCTGGTTGATGTGACGCATGCGCACATGACCAGTAAGCGGGCCAACGACCTTGAGGTCTTCGTCGAGCTGAATTTCTTCTTCTTGTACATCTGAAACTAATGAAGTTCCAACAGGGGACTTCAAAAGCTGCGCCACATTAAAAATCATGGAATTTCCCCTCCCATAACGAAATTTTCAAGCGTTTGCTGATAAAATATGCTATGGCGCAAGGCAAACCATCCCGCTTCATGCTGGCGCTTGCTCATTATAGACAAGCCACAATAGGGTGTCAAGACCCGAAGGGGAGTATCTACCTGTCCGACATGCTTACTGAAAATTTGGCCCACCCATCGTATCAGCCGCAAGCGAGGCACGGCGCGGCAACGGTTGCATCTGAGGCACATCCTCATAGCTTTCCTCCTCCGGCTCCTCTTCCTCTTCCTCCTGCGTTCTCTCCTGCTCTTCCAGGCTATCCAGCCCGCGCTCAATGCTGAGAATCGTGCGGCTCACTTCAGTTTCTACACTGACCAGATGTTCGCGCAGATTGCGCAATGTCTCCGTCACATATGAATCGGCATCATTTTTAAGATGTTCCGCCTGCTGCTCGGCCAGTTGAATCATGTTTTGCGTCTGATTCTCTGCTCTGCGGACCAGCTCCTGTGAACGCTCCTCAGCCGCGTGCAACAGCCCTTCACGCTGCATCACGCGCTCCGTCTCCTCGCGTGCTCGGGTCAGCAGATTAGAAGCATCGGCCTGCGCCTGCGCCAGGATACGCTCTTTCTCCTGAATAATACGCCTGGCCTGCTTGATCTCATCAGGAATAGAGGTACGCATCTGTTCAATGATATTAAAGATATCGCTCTCTTTAATGATGATTTGATTCATCAGGGGCATCTTGCGGCTACCGGCAATGAGGTTTTCCAGGCGATCCACCAGATATAGAATATCCATTTGTTGCCTTTCCTCCTTCCCCGCCCTGCGTTCTTCCCCCAGACGCGGCGACATGCACTAAATCTGTTCTCTATTGCTCTGTAGTATTACAACACATTGACGAAGCAATCTATTTCCCGAGGTCAAACTTGCGTTGCAACACCCGCACCACCGGTCCTGGCAGCATATCGGTGACATCGCCGCCGAGGTTCGCAACCTCCTTGAGCAAGGATGAACTCACAAATAGATGATCGAGGTTGGTGAGCAGACACACCGTTTCAATTTCAGGAGCTAGCTTGCGATTCATCAAGCCCTGCCGAAATTCTGCATCAAAATCGTTTGGCGAACGCAAACCTTTAATAATCACATCCCCATCCACCGAACGGACAAATTCCACCAGCAGAGAAGAAAAGTGCTCAACACGCACATTCTCTAATGCTTCGGCTGCAATTACCTCTTGCCAGAGCGCCACGCGTTCTTCTGCCGAGAAGAGAAGATTCTTGGCCGGGAAAGCGTAGACTCCGATCACAAGCGTATCGAAAAGCTTCGCCGCCCTTCGCGCAATATCAAGGTGTCCATTGGTCGCAGGATCAAAACTTCCTGGATACACAGCAATATGCTGTCGCTTCTCCCTGGTACTCACTTCTCACTCCCTCTGGTAAATTTAGCCGGAGCAGAGCAATCGCTCTCCCTTTTGCAAGGGTAGCGCGACCATCGCCTTCTCCCATCCAATAAAAAGGCTACCCTTCATTAAACCATATCATGAAGCATTCGGCAATAGCCTCATCACTGTTGACCAGCTTCAGCAATAAAAAAAGCTGGCCCAGAAAAGAGATTTCTGAGCCAGCTTCTTCTGTCTTGAGAAACGTCTGTCGTGCTATTGCTGCACCGACTGCGTGGCGACGCTCAACCGCTTATAGCGACCAGCAATCGCTTCGCCCAATCCTGCCGCTCCCAGGCCCAGCAACAGGTGGATCACCTGAATCAACCAATGCAGATTGCCAACCAGGATGGTGCGCTGGTTGAGGCCAAACAGCAAGACGATCAGGCCCCACACAATCGCGCCAATCCCAAGTCCGACGCCGCCCTTGATGGTAAAGGCGAAACCGCCCAGCACCCAGAGCGAGAGCACGACGAGAATACCGAGCAACATGTGAATGGGTATCAGCGCTCCTTGCATGCCAAACCAGAGCAGGAGGCCGAGAACGAGGGCCAGCAAAACAACAACACGCAATACCATGATGGTGATACGTACAGCCATGAATATCTCCTTGAAATAGTATTTATAAGTGCGCCAGAGCACGTTTATGAGCGCGATTGCGTCGAAGACTGCGCTTCGGCAGCATCTTGCGCTCCAACAAGCTCCAGCGATAATCGTGTGTGGCGGCGAACAGCCGAAAGCGCTGGCAAGGCCACGACAGCGGCCAGTACCACCAGTATACCACCGACAACGAACGGCAGTGCGCTGCTAAAGGTATAGAGGCTCCCGGCAATGAGCGGTCCGACGATCCGGCCCAATCCACCCACTCCCTGCGATAAGCCCAGCATCTCTCCCTGCACCTCAACCGGACTGGCAAAGGAGAGCAGCGTCGAGACGGTCGGTGTAACAGCGCCATCGCCAACGCTGAGAATCCCCAACGTTACTAACAATAGCGCAAAGCGGGTACTGAATGCCAGAGCAATCAGGCCAATCGCCATCAGCACCAGCCCCGCCAGCAGCACGCCCGACTCCTGCCAGCGCTTCACCAGCCTGCCGACCAGCCCTCCCTGCATAATGACCACGATGACCCCGATATAGGTGAAAATATAGCCGTTCTGGGATGCTCCCCAGCCAAAGGTATGCTGGGTGAACAGCGCAAAAATTGCCTCCATTCCGGTAAACGCGATGGTGTACAGCAAATTGACCAGCACCATCCCCAACACTGATGGATAGCGAGCAGCATTGCGCCAGCCGGAGAAGAGCAGGCTCAGTCCTCGCCCTCTGAAATGCGTCTCCGTCTCACCACTTGCTCGCTTCC
>JAICIM010000038.1 GCA_025928885.1 Ktedonobacteraceae bacterium
ATGCGCAACCTGTATTGAAGATGAGGGAGTTATTCACACCTTTGGTTCAGGGCATTCACGCGCCTTTGCCGCCGAACTGGTTCACCGGGCCGGGGGATTAGCGCCGATCAACCGCATAGATTTTGAAGATCTGGCCCTCTATGGTACGTGGCCTTTGGAGCGTGTCCGTTCGCTGGAATGTGAGCGCGACCAGGAGGCCGGCAAGGCGCTGCTCTCCTGTCACCAGATCGAACCACAGGATGTCTTTCTCATCGCCTCGCAATCAGGGGTCAACGCCGCTCTTGTCGAATACGCCCTCCAAATCAAAAAGCGGGGACACCTCCTCATTGCCCTCACCTCTCTGGAGCACACACAACAGACACCCTCGCGCCATCCTTTGGGCCACAAGGTGTACGAGCTTGCCGACATTGTTATCGATCTGTGTACTTCTCACGGGGACACGCTGCTGGACCTTCCCACCGGCGAGCGCATCAACTCGGCCTCAACGCTCAGTGGCGTTCTGATTGCTCAACTGCTGACCACGGAAATAGTTCGTGTCCTGCTCGCGCGAGGAAAAGAGGTTCCCGCCTTTGTCTCGGACAATATTCAGGGAGGGATCGAACACAACCTGTTACTCCAGCGGCGCTACGAACAGCGTGTGCGCTACAAAGGCTAGCGGTCAGTCTCGTGAGATTATTAAGAGGAGAGCCACCTGAATATGGGTGGGGCGTGAGGTATAATAGGCTAAACAGCCTGCACAACTTGTCCAGGTTTGAACGACCATCTTATGGGTGAGGAGCTTAGAACAATATGCCTATCCAACCAATCGATGGATTTACTACTGGAAATCAACTACAACTGCATTATCGCCGCTGGTCTGCCCCCTCACCCGATCCACAGCTTCCGCCAATCCTTTTGTTACATGGGCTGGCTTCGGCTATCCCTATCTGGAATTTCGTCGCCCCTCTGCTGGCAGAGCAGGGCCATCTTGTCGTTGCCCTCGATCAGCGCGGGCATGGCGAAAGCGATAAACCAGAGAGCGGCTACGACTTCGCCACCATCGTCGAAGATGACACAATCGCCATACAAGCACTCGGTCTCGAACGCCCCATCGTCGTTGGACATTCCTGGGGAGCCTCGGTCGCCCTGAACTATGCCGCAGTCCATACTGATAACATCACATCGCTGGTCTTAGTGGATGGAGCTACCAATCAATTGTCCTTGCGCCCCAACTGGTCGCGGGAGCAGGCGCTTCAAGCTCTGGCCCCGCCACGCTTCGCTGGCACTCCACGCGAGACGTTCCTTTCGTTCTACAAGCGTGGTCCTCTTGGACAACAGTGGAGCGCTGAACTGGAAGACATTGTTCTCCATATCGTACAGTTGCGTGAAGACGGTACGGTCGCCCCACGCCTGGATTTTGAGCATCATCTGCAAATTATTAGCGCCATGTGGGATCAACCCCTCTTCGATCTCTACCGTCAGGTGCGTTGCCCCATAAAACTGATCGTCGCCGAACAACAAGCCACCAGCGATACGCAGGCCGCATTTTTGCAAATGCGCCGCCAGGGAATCGAGCACATTCAAGCCCTATGCCCCGCTATACGCATCGTGAGGATGCCCGATACCATCCACGACATCCCCTTACAACGCCCTGCTCTCCTCGCCCAGGAGATTCTCTCTCCATAAACTCTTCCATTTTACCGGCTCAAGCATTCTTTCTCTCCCTCCACTAACATCTCGCGCTTTCACGATAAGCGCAAGGTTGTTGTAAAAAGAATTCGCCCAACTCATCTGCAAAAATCACCGCTCCCTTGCGTCTTTCTTGTATAAAATTTGACATATACAGCACACAACTCTAGCAGGATCTTTATGGAAAAGATTCCTGCATTGTCACACGTTCACAATTGACGAATCCTATCAACATTTGTAGCGCTTTTTTTAAAGTGGTGTACATTTATGCGGTAAATTTGTCTGTCATCTACACGACTAGACAAACTGCGGAAAGGTCTTCCATCCATGAAAAGAAGCATCAACGCGGAATGCCTGCGGAACAGCGGCTCAATGCACAGTATCCTACGTCCAATCAACGCGTTCTCTACATCGGCGCTCCTCGTTCTTGGCTTACTCATACTCAGTCTGATGACTGCATGCAGCCCACAACCTCCTGGTGTGGACCCCCAACCAACACCGACAGAGAAAACCCAGACATCTTCGCCCTCCATTCCCCCTGAACTGGCAAAATACCTGCAACACAACCTCATTGTCAATGGCGATGCCGAAGCGGGATCTGCTGGAGATCCAAACGGGACCACTGAGCAGCAAGTCGTCAAAGAGCTGCCAGGCTGGACACGCAAGGGAACCATGACAGTGTTTCCCTATGTTGCCAGTCAAACGATTGGCGCAATCGGCGAGGGCGATCCCAGGCCCGACGATCACGGGAAGAACTACTTTACTGGCGGTCCAACCGGAGGCCCTGACGCCCTGGCTACGGCAACACAAAACATTGACCTCACTCCGCTGGCTCTCGTAGTGGATACCGGCAAGCTCTCCTATACGCTCTCCGGCTACCTGGGAAGCTGGGGGACCTTTTCCAATCAGGCCGAGGTCTCAGTAAAATTTCTAGGTGCTGACCATCAGGATCTGGGTAGCCCGGCTCACATCGGACCGGTGACAAGCGGCAATAATCATCAGTCAGATCAGGCAACGGGCTTATGGCAGCGCACCACCAACAACTCCATCCCCGCTGGTACGCGCTACGTAGTGGTCACACTCACCATCTCCGTTGATCCTGCTGTCCGTGTTGCAGCTAACAATAGCGCCAATAGTGGTTTCGCCGATAGCATTTCATTTATGCTTAAATCATAGGTTCAAAGCATACGAGAGGCGATGGGAGGGGGCTTCGTCCTCCTCCCGTCACAGACAAAAGAATATCGTCGGCACAGAAGAGAGGCGACGATGGAACATTTTCCGGTTTTGCCCGCTTGAAAAAGAACTCCTCCATACACTATACTTCAGACAAGTTTGGTTGCAAGGCACTCCAGGAGGTCATTAGTATGCTCACCATCAACATCGATACAGCCCGTCGCCTCATCCTCGGCAAGCAGGGCTTGTGGCCGGGACGACGCTGGCGAGATATCGAGGGTGCTGAACAGGCCATACGAACGATGGAATACCTGCAACTCGACCCGCTGAACATCATTACTCGCAGCCAGGACATTCAACTGCACAGCCGCGTCATTAATTATCAACCGGGCATGTGGGAAGACCTCGCCTATCAACAGCGCAGGTTCTTTGATTGGGGAGGCTGGCTGGCCGTCCGACCAATGGACGAGTTGCCATACTGGCGCGTAATCATGCGCCGCGAACGCGATGGCAACTCTGGCGATTTGCGCATTCACCGTATGGCTGCTGAGCATGCCGACGCAATCGACGAAATGCGGACCATCCTTCGTGAGCGCGGCACCGTAAGCAACCGCGACTTCGCAATGGCAACACGGACTCGAACACAACATTATCGTGGCCGCAAAGACAGCGCTCTGGCCCTGTATTATCTCTGGCGCATCGGCGAAGTGATGACCCATCACCGCGAAAAATTCGAGCGTGTATATGCACTCACTGAAATGGTTGCCCCCGCACATCTCATGCGCGAAAGCGGCGAGGCCGAGACTGTCCGCTTCCTGATCAGCAAAGATGTGAGCTTCCTCGGTCTGTCGCGCCTGAGCCGTACAAGCGATGCATTTCACGGACGCGGCTCGCCAGATCGCTCAGCGAAGCAGCTGCTTGAGACGATGCTGGCAAACGGCGACCTCATCGAGGTGAGGGTTGAAGGTTGGAAAACGCTGTATTACGCGCTCGGGAGCGACGCTGAAAGATTATACGACTTGAACGCGGGACGCATACCAAAAGACTGGACGCCATTAGCAACGACCACAACTGAAGAGGTTCTTTTCCTCGCCCCACTTGATCCGGTTAGCGCACGTGGGCGAGCCAGAACACTATTTGACTTCGATTACGTGTGGGAGGTATACAAGCCCGAACATCAGCGCAAGTTCGGCTACTACACTCTACCGATTTTGTGGGGCGATCGTCTCGTCGCGCGGTTCGACAGCAAATTCGACCGAAAAACCGATACGTTCATCATCCTGGGCCTGTGGCTGGAAGATGAGGCACTGAGCAATAATGAGGCGTTTGCTGAGGCGTTTGCTTGTGGGTTGGCGCGATTCGTGAGATTTCTCGGCGCAAACAAGTTGGATGCAACGGCCATTCGCGAACCACTGCTGCGCCAACGCGCATCCTTTATTGAACTTTAACCAGTAACACTCCATGAATCTCTTAGTGGAGCGATTGATCGCGTTTGGCAACTTGGGATGACAGAATAGCTAAAGATGATCTGGAGTAATCGCACGATTTGAGTAGAAGAGGCAGTTTCATCCTCAAGAGTTCTTCCCTACCTATTTGTCTCACTATTAGTTTTTATATTTACCATATACAGGTTGCATGCTATACTAGCAAAATTCAGTCGATATAGTATGATTGAATAGAGGGGGTAGTATATGGAGAGCGAGAATATATCAGCGGAGATGTATACTCCGACCACTTTACAAAATGCTTTCGGTCATCCATTACATTCTGAGCAACGAGCCGGCGAGTTATTGCCCCGCGTTCTTTCGCCGCTCGATATGCTTACTATATTTATCGCCATCGTTATTTTCATTCCTAATGCTTCAGTTGTACAGGCAAGGGGCGCTGGAATTGCAACGTATTTCTACTGGGTTATCGGCGCGGTCACATTTCTGCTTCCTGGCGCAATTGTTTCTGAACAACTGAATCGTTTCATGCCAGTTGATGGCTCCATCTACGTCTGGACCCATCGCGCATTGGGACCACTATGGGGTTTTTTAGCTGGTTTCTGCGCCTGGTTCCCCGGTCTTCTGGGCATGCTCGCTGCTACTGACACTATCGTTACGCTGATGCATGGCATCTCTGTACAGATCCAGGGCAGCGGACTGAGCTGGCTGGCCACGCCCTGGCAACAGGGAATTGCAACGTTGATAGTGTTGGCCATCACAGGCTGGCTGGCGCGTTTCCCTCTTACCACGCTCATGAAATGGGCAAAAACGGTGATCGCATTATACGGTGCCGCAATTCTGGTGGTTGGTCTGTCCGGCATCATCTGGTTGGGAAAAGGCCATGTTCCACACATCGCACCGCCCATTGACTCCACCGGAATTGGTCAACAAGCAATCGGATTGTATGGCGTCATCATTCTGGCATTGCTTGGAATTGAAGTCCCTCTCAATATGACCGCTGAATCTCGTCACCCCAATGTGGTAAAGCTCTTTCTACGCTGGGGACCTCTGATAACGCTCATCGCCTATCTCGTTGGCACATTTGGCGTCATGATGGTCGTCCCCCAGAACGATGCCGGTTCACCCTACTCAACCCTGACTGCTGTCAATATGACATTCGGTACACCTGCTGCTGTTGCCGTTGGTTGCATCTTTATTGCCTTCTTTCTCTTCGTCGTCGTTTTGTATAACATGAGCTTTGCGCGAATCTTATTCGTCGCGGCTCTCGATTATCGCCTTCCCTCCCAGCTTGCCAGGATCAACCACCACAACGCACCATCCTGGGCCACCAACATCCAGACGCTGATTGTCATGTTGATTACACTCTTTATCTATATCATCGGTCCATTCCTCTATCCTGGAGATGGTACAGCATTATCAGCCAGAAACTATAATATTATACAGGCCATCACGACTATTATCTGGTGTATCTCCATGGTTATTCTCTTCCTCGACTTACCCCTTCTACTCATACGCTTTCGCCATTTCCTTGCCAGGAGCGCCAGTCAGCTGATCGCACCTCCCTGGGTCTTACATCTCTGCTGCCTGCTCGGAGGGATAGCAAGCCTGATGGGAATCTGGACCACTCTCAGCTCGTCGTGGGATAGTAGCCTTATTTCTGATGAGCAATGGCGCATCACAGTCGGAGTCACAACTATTGTTTTTCTCATTATCGGTATTATCGCAGCCGCCTATCCGCGCCTTTTGAGCAATATCGAAGAACAAACCACTGTTGCCCGTGAAAACGCACGCCTTTATCGAGAATTGCAGGTAGCTTATACCAGACTGAGCGAACTTGATCAGCTCAAAGATGCCTTTTTAACCACCGCCAGCCATGAACTACGCACACCGCTCACCATCGTACAGGGGTATCTTGAACTGTTAAAGATCGTAGAGCATGCCAGCGCTGAAGAACGGCAAGAATTTACCACAAAAGCTTGTCGGGCTTGCGACGAACTTGTTGTGCTACTGGCAAACATTATGGATGCCAGCCGCATCAAACTTGATACCGCTGCATTACATCTCACCAGCATCCCTTTAAAAGAGGTGATATTTTCCACCATCGATCTGTTTGAACCGCTCATTCGGCAAGAGCAGCGTAGCATTATTTGTAATATCGACACCAGCATAAGTGTACAGGCAGATGAAACACGCCTCAAACAGGTGTTGCATAATCTTATTTCCAACGCCTTGCGCTACTCTCCAGCTGAAACTTCTATTCAGATTGTGGCTGAAGTTGAAGAGGGGGACATGGTACGCATCAGTATCAGCGATCAGGGCGCTGGTATCCCGCCAGACAAACAGGCTATCATTTTCGATAAATTCGTGCGTCTGGAGCGCGATACGCATGGAGAGATTCGTGGCACTGGTCTTGGACTCTTTATCACACGCCAGTTAGTAGAGGCCATGCACGGAACCATCAGCGTAGTCAGTAGTGGCGTCAACACCGAGGGTTCGACGTTCTCTTTTACGCTCCTATCAAGAAAACACAGCGCTCAGTCAGGTATTCCCGTTTGATCAGGAAACATGGGTTATGCTCTCCGCAAGCCACGTCAAGAGTATGGAAGGAATCTTTCTTGCCCCATGAAAGCGCTCCCCATTCCTCTTGCGCGTTCCGCTCCGTTCCTCTATACTAGAGAGGTGAAAAGAGGAAGGAACCCAGCAGAGCCGCTTATATTTCTCTCCGGGTTCTAGAGAGTATTGGGAGGAAAGCACCCATGACTATTCCGCCAGAACCATCTCAGCAAGAGAATGCATATTTCATCGACCACGAAAATGTCGCCGAAATGGCTCGCCTACTTGATCAAGATCGTCTCTATACACAGGCAATGGGTGGTTTGTTGCCCGAGCGTGCCAACGATTTTAGCGGTATCACACACGTCCTGGATGTGGGATGTGGTCCTGGAGGCTGGGCGCAAGAACTGGCGTTTGCCCACCCGGAGCTTCACATCACTGGCATCGACATCAGCGACACAATGATTGCCTATGCCCAGGCCCAGGCCCGTGTCCAGCATCTCTCCAACGCACACTTTCAGGTCATGGATGTGCAAAAAGGTCTCGGCTTCCCTGATGCCTCCTTCGATCTGGTCAATGCTCGCTTGCTCGGCTTTTTCAGCCCCTCCTTCTGGCCCCATCTCATGACCGATTACGTGCACCTCACACGCCCGGCAGGACTCATCCGCCTGGCCGAAACCGAGATGAGCTTCTCCAATAGCCCTGCGGTGGAGCAAGAACACAGTTGGTTCTTCCGCTCCCTCTGGCGCATGGGGAGCAGTTTTTCCAGCAACGGAGAGCGGCTGTGCATCAGTGCCATGCTCGCCCCCTTGCTGCGGCAAGCGGGTTGCATCAACGTCCAGGTGCAAGCCACCGCTCTCGATTGGTCATATGGCACCTCTGCTCACGCTGAGATGTATAAAAATATGCAAGTTGGCTTCAAGCTGCTTGAACCCTTTTATCTGGCTGCTGAGGTTGCGACCCAGAAAGAGATCGACCACACCTATACTCAGATGCTCGATGAAATGCACAGCCCCTCTTTTGCGGGCCTCCATCTGCTGGTCTCAGCCAGTGGTCAGAAACCTGCTTGAGAGCAAACCGTTGCCTTCCAACTGGGGTCCGCCATATGGGGACCCCAGCCGTTTTACTGCGTTCCGACGGCTGACTGTTCACCCAATCTGACACTCAGAAAATAAAAGGAATGAGCCGTTTCGTACGTTGCATATATTCCTTATAGTGCTGGCCCATGTGCTCTTGCAGGACACGCTCTTCCACAAAGATACGATAACCGAGTCCAGTGAGTACGCACCCCATCAGGGCCAGCAAGCTCAACCAGTTGGTAGAGCAGAGACCAAAGCCGAGAAACATGAGCAGCAAGCCGGTATAGCCGGGATGACGAATGAATTTATACGGCCCACGTTCTACTACATGCTGAGCAGCCGCCACCGCCACGCTGGGGGTAAAATAGCGGCCAAGCACAATGACCGCCCAGAGTCGGAAAGCAAGACCGGCGTAAACCAGGGCGATGCCTGACCAGAAAACGAAAACGCTCGGGATGGTGGCTACAGGAACCGCGCGGGGCAACTCCCAGCAAAGCAAGATGCCCAGACCGATCGTCATGGCAACAACCACCCGCGACCCCTTATCCCGCAATTGAAGCCCGGTATGCAGGAGTAGTAGTTGCCTGATCAGCAGGGTGACCTCCATCACCGCCCAGAGACCATATGCGACCAGCACAACTGTGCGAAACAGTAGATGTTGCGCGAACAGTGGTTGCATATTGCACATCCTTTGCTAAGATGCGGCTACTAGTGGAAAACCGGGGGTATCTGTTCCCCCCAGTTTTTTAAAAGTGGAGAGCTGTACTAATGAACGGAATAACCGCCAAGCAGGGTGAGATAGGCAACAATGCGAACGCTAGCGGCAATAATGGTCAGGAAAGCAAAACTGCTCGAAAATATGCCCGGGATATTAAGCGAATAGCCAATAACCAGCACAAAAAAGCCGATCCCCAGAATCAGGCTGAACCGGGTCATTTTGGCACCATAGAGCATGGCATAGCGCACAAAGGCACAGGTATAAATGATCATACGACAGGCGTTAAGGGCAAGGGAGACGGGGGGACCAGGCACTGGCGGGAAAAGCGGAGTGAGAAGGATCACGACGAGAAAAATACCGGTCACCCCGATCTGCCAGCGTCTTAAATAAAGCATCTGTTGATGAGATTTCATCAGGGAGCTGAGAAATATAAAAAGGCCACCACTACATGCTCCAAAAGAGCGTGTCCAATCAGTGGCAAAGTGGTTGCCGCCAATGTGAGCATCGCCGATCGTCCCCGTAAATGTTCCTATGCCAATTGAGGCCATCGCCAGTCCAAGCACAAAGAGCATATCGCTACGCGAGAAATGGTAGACGTAAAAAGCTCGTATGGATATACTGAGGCAGACCACTGCAATTGGGATAGACATCAGGTTTGCAATCTGACTGACTGTCATGCGTTTCTCCTCATAATACAAAATATATATTCAAGGCTATGCGTTCCCAAAGAAGGATGCATCAACTGCCTGTGCATCGCGTGTGTACACCACAACTTTTCCTTGCTGTAAGAGATAGCGGAGCGCTTGCCGGATCTCCTGTTCATTAAACGCGAGATGCCGGGCCAGTTCAACCAGCGTTTTTTGCCCATCGATGATCGTATAGAGCTGCCGCGCTTTCTTATCCGTGAGCATGGTTGCGGTGGCAAATGGATTACTGGCCTGTGCGATTTCTACGTCCTGGGAGCGGTGAGGGATGAGATCAGCGAAAGTAAAGGGAAGCGTTGGTGGTGCCGGTGGCTGCACTGATGGTTGTCCGGCAGTCATGAGAAAATTGCGCTCATAGAGCAAGCGCAGGGCCTGCTCGAACAGGAAACCGATGGCCCGCTCCTGTTTTTCTGGAAAGGGGGTCTGCAAAAAGAACGTGACAGCCAGCAGAAGAGGGGCAGGGACATAACGTGTTTCTGTGCCGCGAGCGGGAGGCAGCAACGTACGATCTTGGAGGAAAGAGCAAGACCAGTAACGCCAACCGTATTGGAAGAGCAGAGGTGTTTGTTCACCAGTAAAGAACTGCTCGACAGGAAGAGACACGGAGGCCCGCTGTTCCTGCAACAGCCGGTAAATGATAAAGCTGATCTGTTGATTGAGCGAGAGATAATTGAGGAGGGGCGTGTTCTGGCTTGCCGTTGCCCGTGGCTCAAGATGAGATTGCCCATTGGTGACGCGTTGTACTGCCCAGATCTGCACAACAGGGATGTTGAGGTGGTAAACCATACTGGTTGCTAACCAGCGCAGGACATCATCCACATGCTGCATATTTCCCATCTCTTGCATCAACTGTGCAATCAGAGAAATTGGTTGTTTTTTCTCTCCCAGACTTTGAGTTATGGGAGATGAGCGGTTATAGTCTTTCATAAGACACCCTTTAATAGTATACTCCCTCAGTGAGGGAAGAACGGGTGATACGATAGTAGCCCCTTGAGCATAGACCCGTTTATTGAAAATCGCTTGTGTAAATGGCACCCACAGGAAAAGAAGGGGCAGCTATGTGTGGCCCTCCCTCTTTCTGTTAAAGCGTTAGATTTTCTAAATAAAAGATGGCATGCTCTTTTGTCTCTCTTTTCAGGATACACGTTGCTTGTTCTGGAGAGCGGGCAAGGAATGGCTGAGATGAAAGAGCTTTTGTCCTATAACTCGATACGCTTTCATACTCAGGAGACATGCCTTTCGTTATATCTCAACGTATATCTGATACAGCAAATACCATAGCGGTAGTTTTCCAGTATAACATAGGTTCGTGATTATGGGAAGATACATTTTATAAGAGAATTGCATCAATACTATCAATCGTTGCTATTGGTTGCTGGCGTCACTGGTGTATAATGAAAAACAGGTTGTCACAAGAGCAGCATTTATCCCGGCGCGGGCCAGGTCAAATCGACTCACGGAGCAGGTTGCATGCCTATAAATCAATTGGAGTGGAATCGTCATCAGGAATTAGCAGCGTTCTTGCGCAACCGCCGCGCTCGCCTCTCGCCAGAACTGGTGGGATTACCCAGAGGGACGCGACGGCGCACACCGGGCCTCCGGCGAGGAGAAGTGGCAGCCCTCGCCGGAGTTAGCCTTGAGTGGTATACCAGACTGGAGCAGGGACGCGATATTCACGTCTCCGCGCACGTACTGGAACTTCTGGCAAGCGTATTACAGCTGGATGTAGATGAGCGCACCCATTTATTTTTGCTCGCACACAGTTCGCCGCCTCCCATCGAGACGTTTTCGCCAGCGCAGATCAGCCCGACCTTCCATCAGGTACTCCATCAATTTGGCACGACCCCGGCATGTATCATTGATGCGCGTATAACGATCGTGGCATGGAATAGAGCCTTTTGCGTCGTTTTTGGCGACTTTGCCACGCTGTCTGAACGAGAGCGCAACACGATCTGGAGAATATTCACGCATCCGCTGCTACGACAAGGAAACCAGGAGTGGGAGGAACTGGCCCGCTCGTGTCTCGCACAATTTCGCGCGAACTATGGTCGTTTCGCTAACGATCCCTGGTGGACCCGGCAGATCGCTGAACTCTCGCGCATCAGTCCTGAGTTCCGAGAATTATGGACACAGCATGATGTGCGGAGCGTCTCGGAAGGACAAAAATCGATGCACCATCCGCTCGTCGGAGAGCTGGCCTTTGATTTTTTCTCGCTCCAGACGGTCGATCACGACCTGAGACTGCTGACGTACATGCCGCGTAGCCGCTCCAGGACTGCCGAAAAAATCGAGCGGCTTCTCGATACTCAGTAAAATATCTTGATCTGACAAACAGATCAAGACGCGTGAGCTGCTACACACTACTGGCGCTCAGCTGCCCCATGTATTGACTTTAATGGGATGGAGAGACACGACAAAACGCTTCTCACCGGGACGATCGTGAGTCCAGAACTCGGCACCACCATACTTGGCCGAGAGCTTCTTCGCGAACGTATGCTCTACATCTGGCTGAATCTCCGCACGCGCTCGGATCTCTAGCGTCCGGTATGGATTGGCCGTATCGAGGACAAAGAACGTGCATTCAGGATGCGCCTGGAGATTTTTGACCTTCTGGCGGCTACTGTTGAGCGAAAGCCTGAGTATGCCATCCTCGTCGAGCAAAAACCAGAGCGCTGTGACCTGTGGATATCCATCCGGGCCAAGCGTGGCGAGCGTGGCAACTTGTGCATTAAGAAGGTCTTGATGCGATTGAGGGACAGTGGTCATCGATCTACTCCTGTTTCAAAAAATATCTGTTCTCGCCAAAAGTATACTGTCTGAAGCTGCCAGTTGTCCAATATCCTGAGCAATTAGATCACAGCAACTCATTGCGTCTTTCTGATCCCCTGCCCCGTATTCTAAGAGTGGAAAAGATCAAAAGCGCAATGGAGAGTAAACGGGTACGGATTGCCAATTGCTCTTTGCATTACCGAGTATCAAACTATCAGCCCCTTCAGAAGCACATAGCAATCGTCATGGTACATGGACTCGTGGTATCGGGGCGGTATATGCTTCCAACCGCAAAGCTACTTGCCACCTCCTACCAGGTATACATCCCCGACCTGCCCGGATTTGGCAAAAGCGAGAAACCTGACCACTTCCAGAATCTCGATGCCATGGCCGATACGCTTGCAGCATGGATGCAACAGATCGGCCTGTCTCGCGCAGTATTCGTGGGCAACTCGCTTGGCTGCCAGATCATTGCTCATTTTGCAGTGCGGCATCCACAAATGCTTCATGCCGCCATTCTGCTCGACCCAACAATGGATAGACGCGCTCGTACAGCCCATCAAGAGATTGGCCGCTGGCTGATAAATATTATCTCGGAACCCTTTTCACTCTATCCCCTTGTTTTCCGCGATTTTCTGGATTGTGGCCTACGTCGTTTTCTGGCAACATTTCGTTATGGCCTGCAAGATCATATAGAATCGTTTCTACCGCATATTCATGTTCCTGCGCTGGTTGTACGTGGCTCACGTGATACTGTGGTGCCGCAAGCCTGGGCCGAGTACGTTGCCCGCCTCCTGCCCCACGGAACCCTTGTGGTGCTTCAACATGCCGCACACGATGTCAATTACAACTCTCCTGGAGAGCTGGCCAAAGTTATACGGCATTTCCTGGATCACCTCAGCTAGTCGTACCAACGATCTAATTGCCTCTAGCCTCAACATCAGGTGTAGTTCTACTCTTGGGCAAATTGCTTTTCTCCCCTATAATCATCTTCATGCACAAGCGTAGCAGGAGAAACAAGTAGAGAGGCATGAGGGTCTGGAGTTTACCGTCACACAAAGAGGAGAAAGGGACAGACAGATGCAGCATAACTTTACAGGCAAAGTGATTATCGTCACAGGAGGCAGTTCTGGAATTGGCAAGGCCACTGCGCACCTTTTTGCACAACAGGGAGGATCAGTTCTCATTACAGGGCGGCATGTTGAAGCTCTCAAAATTGCCGCCGATCACGAGCGTATTGCCTGGATCGCTGCCGACATCAGCCAGGAGGAAACGGCCTCAACTGTCGTGGCACGCGCCCTTGAGTTGTGGGGGCGCATTGATGTTGTGGTCAACAACGCCGCAGCGATCTTGCCGCTCTTGCTGGAAAACAGCGACACAGAACACATGTACGCGACGTTTCAAACCAACGTCTTTGGTCCGACATGGCTCAACAAAGCGGCATTGCCCGCGCTTACTCAGAGCAAAGGGACCATTGTGAATATTACCAGCGCCTCTGCCCAGGTCGCTTCTGTGAGAGGTTCTGGAGCACAAAGCTCCTATTATGGAGCCAGCAAGGCCGCTCTTGAACAGTTGACGCGGTACTGGGCCGTGGAACTGGCTCCGCGTGGTATCCGCGTCAATGCCATCGCCCCAGGCCCAACGGAGACGCGGGAAACCCCACCCGAAGCCGAGAGCATGATTCCATCAAACCGCCCGGGAAAACCTGAAGATATCGCGAGCTGGATTGCAGCAGTAGCAGATCCCACGATGAAATGGCTCACCGGGCAAGTGATTACGGTCGATGGTGGCATCCAACTCGGCGCACAATTCTCTTGAAAACAAGCTCAGGAGACAGAGAAAGCTCTATTGCGAGGATTTTACCTCTGATAGAGCTTTCTCTGTCTCCTGAGCTTGTTCATTTGCCTTTGCGCGACATCCCCGTCACCTCGCTACAAATCTCATGCAGATTGCCGACTATCTGGAATGTAGCCTCAGTGAGCGCAACGACTTACTTCTGGCAGCACAATATCTGCCCGAACAACCAGAATGGGAAGGCCATGAACTGCGGCGAGCGCCAGTTGCTTGACGGAAGAGATTACAGCATGCTTTCTAGCGGGGTGTGGAAGCATTGGCCGCATAGCCTGTCTCACGACTATGCGAGGAGAAATATGCCATGATTGCGTTATAAAGGCTCTGCTCACCGCCAGAGCAATATTTTCTCTGCATCTGTTGTACTTTGCAGATTTCCCGCTCATCATAGAGTAAGGCTTCTATCGCATTCTGAACCTCACCGAGATTGGATTGCCTGAAGAAGAAATGGCAGAGGCCAGCCTGCTGTAATGGCAACACTTCACCTATCTCTAATCGTAAAGAGCCATCAACATCAAAAAGCTCTTCTATATTTGCAATAATCGGCACATGAGCAGAAACAGCCTGCGCTATCGTTATTAACCCCTGATGCTGAAAAACAAGATCGGCACTTGCAACATGAGCATAAAAATCGTCAATAGCCGTCCGCCCGTGCCGCACAAGCCAATCGACCTCACAACTGGGGTGCGTTTGGATACAATCCAGTTGACCGGCAGCGAAGACTTTGATCTCCCGCCCCTTCTTTCTCAATTGGCTCACAACAGACAATGCCCTCTGTAACACAAAACCTCTCACGCCCGCTCCGTATCCGCTCACATAACAAAAAATGAGCTTTTCGTGAGGCTGAATAGAGAGCGCCTGCCTGACGCGTGCTCTCTCCTGCACATCAGGTTTTTGATAGAAAGGAACAAAACCAACCGGCTCCACGCGTGGCCGTATGTCTGGCGGAATGGCAAAATATCCTCCATTTTCCTTTAGTCCTCGCTCAAAGATGTCGGGAGGAAAGGTGACAAAATATCTGTCGAGCCATTGGATACAGCGCATTGAACCTGTCGGCTCAAAGAGCCAGTTGGCATCAACGCCGAACGTAGGAATAGCTTCCCAGGGAGAGGACTCCACAAAAGCGGTATCATCGTTAAACGTTTTTGAGTTGCATAAGAGAATGGCATCAGGTTGGACCCTTCGGACAAGTTCCTGAAGAGCATGCGGAGTTGGTGCAACAACGAGATCGAAAAAGGGAACTGAAGTATAAATAGGCACAGTTGCATCCAGGCGCAAAGCAAAGATGACCTGATGCTTCTGTTCTACCAGATATTTGCCAATAGCGTAACCCTGACTTGCTTCTCCTGATCCTATCGCAAAAATGAGAAATCTCATAGTGATCTCCTATGATGCGGTATCCATTTAAACACGATCAGCTTCATGTCATGCCCTCAGTGGGGCCGTATGCAGTGAACACAATCAGTGAAAATTTATACACTTCTCTCTATCGATCTACACAGGTCATATCTGAAGTCCATCAAACATTCTCATATGGCATAAGATGAGGACAATTATTCATTTGTAAGAGGGATAGTCAACACCTGATACGGGGTTAACTTGATGGTTGCGCCGCTCACCATGACTATCTGGTTGGCGGGAAGATGATTGACCAGCATCACTCTGGTGCGCGAAGCAAGAGCTGTGATATGTGAGGAAGAAACGATTGTGCGATACAGAGGCGTCCCGGGTCCAAAGTAGTGCTTAAAATCTTTCATGGTATAAAATATGGAGGTCGGTTGGCCGCTATCTGTCATCATCGTTTCGGGAATATCTGGATCGCCCGTCACGCCATTGGGACTCGATGCTCCCCATTGCAGAGCATACGAGACGCCAAGCGTGATATTGCTGATCACATCATCTGCAAAAGTTGCGTTGTAATGATCTGCTGCCAGCAATGAGCTATCTGGCAGGCCACGCGTATATAGCTCTGCCCACCCGACAGGTAGCGTCGCGCCGCCATCCGGCTGCCTTCTGATCCATTTGATCCAATCAGAAAAGATGGTCGAGCCAAATTCGTCGGTATTTGCTCCTGACAAAGGCCCACCATCGAGCAGAACATAATCAGCGCCGTGCTGATTGTTGAGCCAGTAGCTATACACGGCCCGATCCTCTTCAGGCACGCCAGGAAGCACTCCCAGATATGGACCTCCAAGCTGAGCATCGGGCCGTACAGCCTTGACCGCATCATATACTTCATTATAGAAAGCTGTGTACGCTTGATAGTCCCTATAAAACCCTTTTAGCTCATTCCAGACCTGAAAGATGGTCACATCCCTGTAACGTGCCGCCACCTGGGCTGCAAGCTGCGCAAAATCTCCGTAGTTTTGCGGGAGTGGAGCAGCCTCGATATCGCTACTCCCCTTCATCCAATCGGGAGCACAACAGAGCGAAACCATGACCTGCGATCCGCTCCTTTGGATATCCGCGATCCTTGCATCCAGGCTTGACCAGTCATAGTATCCTCTGGCAGGTTCAGGATTATCTGTTCCCCAGCCATCGATAAAGACATTCTGAATAGAAAGCGCCTGGCCCATCAGTCGATGACCTGCCGGCGTCATTGGCCCCTCATCAAGTTGCGTCCGTGTCACTCCCATCATAAAGCGGCTCCTCCCTACCTCTGTAGAGAAATCAACGCTCACTGTTACTGCTCCTTTTTTTTGTGGTTGCTGCTTCATATTTTGTTGCTGCTGATAGAGAAACGCACTAAATATGAACACACACAGCAGAAATACCCACAACAACCGCCGCGTTACAGAATGACGAATCGCCCTGACAAAGAGATCTTTCAACATGGCCCTTTAGTGAAGATGAACATTTGTAGGAACACACGATACCGGGGAGAAGATCAGGAACCGTTGTGGTTTCCGCTTATTACTCCACATTCAGTATCTCACTCTGCTCAAATCATGGAGAGAAATCTATCACTCTTGAGGCCATATCCACATTACATATGACATGGCACATAGTATTATTTATATATACTCCTACGCCTTACTGCTATATTGAGAAAGAAATAGTTACATTCTCATTTGCCAGGAGCGGCGCATTGACCCAGCGGAACGCGCAGAACACAATCTACCAGGGAATTGTACTCGCTCCGGTTTTGCAATTATCCATCGTTTCCGAAGATTGCCCTTGCACTACGTTGTTGTCCTGAGCATGCTCTTGCTCAGAGAAGCATAAAGAGAGAAGCCATACTATGCAGTATATTCATACTCCCACTTCTAAAACAGTACATCTGCTTCCACATGTCGAAGCCGCGCTACCAGAAACACAGTATGAATTGATCACTGATTTATTTATTGCCTGGGCGCGTCGCACACCTCAACAGCCTGCACTATACCAGGGTGATCAGAGCTGGAGCTATCAGGAGTTGGCCGAGAGCGCCTTTGCCATTGCGCAAGCTCTGCTCGCTCAAGGACATCGCCAGGGGAATGTGGTCGCCATCATGGGTCAGCGCAGCTTTGGATTGATCGCCAGTATGATGGCTGTCTTCCTGAGCGGTGGAGTCCTGCTCACTATAGATCGTACGTTGCCAGCGCACCGACAAGCAATCATGTTGCAAGAAGCGGGTGCAAAGCATCTCCTGTATACCGGAAACTGGCATCCTGTAGATATGTGGGTGCAGAAGCTTCCAGGTCTGGTGGCACTGAGCGTTCGGCCTGATAGCGGCCAGATCGTTGAGTTGGGAAGGACATCCGAGCTTCCGGTGGCACAACTGCCCGTAGTACATCCCGACGACGCGGCCTACATTTTCTTTACTTCCGGCACGACTGGTGTCCCAAAAGGCGTGCTGGGATGCCATAAGGGGTTGAGCCACTTTCTCACCTGGGAGCGCACAACGTTTGTGGTGGGGCCGCGTGACCGTTGCGCACAACTGACGGGACTCTCTTTTGATGTGGTGCTTAGAGATATATTTCTTCCTCTCACCAGCGGTGCCACCCTCTGCCTGCCAGCGTGGACCGATGAGTCGGGGCTGGATAGCGTGCTGCTCTGGCTGGAGCGGGAGAGGATTTCTCTGCTACATACCGTGCCAGCGCTTGCCCAGTCCTGGCTTCTGCATATCCCTCCACATGTCTCTCTCCGCGCCTTACGCTGGGTCTTCTTCGCCGGAGAACCCCTCACCGACGTGCTCGTGCAGCGATGGCGGGCCGCCTTCCCGGAAGCTGGAAGCATAGCCAATTTCTATGGCCCCACCGAAACATCTCTCGCCAAATGTTTCTATATTGTCGAAGCCAGCCCTCCTTCAGGCATACAGCCAGTCGGTCGTCCCCTGCCTGAAACGCAGGCGCTCATTCTGACAGAAGACAATCACCTGTGTGACATTGGCGAGATCGGCGAAATCGTTTTGCGCACACCATTCCGCAGTCTGGGCTATATTAATGCCCCGGAGGAACAGCAGAAACGCTTTATCAAGAATCCTTTCCGCAATGACGACAACGATCTCCTCTATCGTACCGGCGATCGTGGACGCTATCGCCCGGACGGTTGCCTTGAAATTCTAGGGCGGCTCGATCAGCAGGTGAAAATTCGTGGGGTGCGCGTTGAACCAGATGAAGTTATGACAACCCTCCTGCGCTATCCTGCTATCGAGGCGGGCGTGGTGATTCCACGCAAGAATGAACAGGGCCAGCATGCACTGGTCGCATATATCGTCGGTCACACGCCTGTAACAGGGACTGAACTGCGGGCGTATCTGAGCAAGCGGTTGCCCACACCAATGATCCCTTCGGCCTTTGTGCAACTGGAGGCGTTCCCACTGACACCAAATGGCAAGGTAGATCGCAATGCGCTCCCCACACCAGATTTTAACCAGCCTTCCCAGGATTTCATCGCGGCCAGCACGCCGCTACAAAAGAGCATAGAAACATGCTGGTCACAGGCTCTAGGTATCGAACGAATCAGCGTACACGATTCCTTTTTCGCGCTGGGCGGACACTCTCTGCTGGCAATGCAGGTGATCGCACATCTGCGCAGCACATTGCAGGTCGAGTTATCTCTGCGCAGCTTTTTTGAAGCTCCCACGATAGCCCAGCAGGCCGACTACATTGCCCGGCTCCAGGCTGCTGAAACGGCCCCCGGCGTCTTGTCCCCTATCAAAGCCGTTGCGCGAGCAAGCTATCAACAATCTCCCACCGCTCTGAGCGATGAACAAGAAAAGGAAAGCACCGATGAGGTGACCATCATGCCAATATCGCTACAACAGCAGGGGTTATGGTTGGTTAACCAGTTGGGAGCAAACGATTGTGCCTATAACATGCCAGTTCTGCTGCGTTTGCACAAGCGCCTGGATACAGCACTGCTACACCAGAGTGTGCAGGCCCTGGTTGAGCGCCATGAAAGCTTACGGACGACCTTCACGCTGGTTGATGACCAACCCATGCAGGTCATTGCAACTCGGATGTCGATCCCACTCAATGTGGTCGATCTGACCGCGCTCTCTCCTGAACAACAGGAAGCCGAAATACAGCGGCAACTTGAGCAAGAGATGCAACAACCCTTCGATCTGGCTCGCGGCCCTCTATTGCGTACATGCGTGTTGCATCTGGACAGTGAGGATCATCTGATCCTGCTGCTGATGCACCACATTATTTCTGATGGGTGGTCGGCTGGAATCATGAGCCAGGAACTGGCAGAGCTGTATGAGGCTCGCCTCGCCGCTCGTCCAGATAACCTTGCCCCATTACCACTTCAATATGCCGATGTTGCGCACAGGCAGCGGGAGGAGCTACAGGGAGCATGGCTCGATGAACACCTGACCTTCTGGAAAACCACGCTGGAAGGCGTATCCGGCATTCTCCCTTTGCCAACTGACCACTCACGACCCACACTGCCAACCCATTGCGGTGCCAGACATGCCTTCACGCTCCCACGCCCATTGAGCGAAGGTCTCCAACGCCTCAGCGAACAGGAGGGGGTTACCCTCTATATGACGCTGGTTGCAGGCTTTGTCGCATTGCTCAAACGCTACACTGGACAGGATGATGTCATTGTTGGAACGACAACAGCCGGTCGAAACCAGCAAGAGACCAGAGCAATGGTCGGCTACTTTGTCCATACGCTGGCACTGCGCATCAATCAAGAAGGAAACCCGAACGTTCGGAAGCTGCTGAGGCGTGTTCGTGAAGTTGTCCTGGAAGCGCACGCCCATCAGCAGATGCCCTTTGCATGGCTGACCCGGGAACTCAAACTTGAGCGCTCATCGCATGTACACCCACTGTTCCAGACGCTTCTCACCTTCGATCCCCCCATGCCGCCACTGGCTACCAGCTGGGAATATGCGCAGGTGCAACTTCCGGTGAAAGCCAATAAGTTTGACCTGTCGCTCTCCATCTCCTGGCAAGAGGGAACACTGACAGGATATATGGAATACAGTACCGAGCTGTTTGAAAAGGCCACCATCGCACGCATGCTGGCGCACTGGCAACAACTCCTGGTCAGCATGGTTGCCGCCCCACAACAATCGGTGGCGCAATTGCCGCTACTAACCTCTGATGAACGGCAGCAGCTTCTAGCATGGAACGAAACGCACAAAGAGTTTCCTGCCGACAGCAGCATACTTCCCTTATTTGAAGAACAGGTGCAGAGCCATCCCGAGGCGGTGGCGGTGATCTACGAACAGCAACAGCTCACCTATAACCAGCTCAACCAGCGGGCTAACCAACTCGCTCACACCCTGCGCTCTCTGGGCGTCGGCCCCGAAGTCATGGTCGGCCTGTGCCTGGAGCGCTCCCTCGACCTGATTGTTGGTCTGCTTGGCATTCTCAAAGCAGGCGGCGTCTACGTCCCGCTGGCCCCCGATGCTCCCGCTCAGCGGCTCCGCTTCCAGCTTCAGCACACCAGTATGCCTGTCCTGCTCACCCAGGCGGCGCTGCTGGCTCGCCTGCCCCAGCAAGCAAGGGTTCACCTCCTGTGCCTCGATCGCGATTGGCCGCAGATCGCTCGGCAGAGTACCGCCAATCCTTCCTGGCACATCAACGGC
>JAICIM010000342.1 GCA_025928885.1 Ktedonobacteraceae bacterium
GGCAGAGAAACGTTTCATGATCTTTACAAACAAGCCCCCTCTGCGTAACCGCGCGACTTCATCGCGCCCCTCGCCAGGTCGTAGCCGCGCGACTTCATCGCGCCCCTCGCCAGGTCGTAGCCGCGCGACTTCATCGCGCCCCTCGCCAGGTCGTAACCGCGCGACTTCATCGCGCTCTCGGCGCATGGAGAATGGTGGCCCAGGCGCGATAAAGTCGCGCGACTACGAAACTCCTTGTAGCTTTTGTTTCAATACTTTGGGTGCAACCGATAAGACAACAAAAAACGAGCTTCCAGGATAGGAAACTCGTTCTCTGCGATGTTAAGAATGCATTAAAGTTTTTCAGGCATTTCAGGCAATTCATCATCGTCATCTTGGAGACCGGGTGGTTGAGCATCGCGCTCATAATCGAGCAGGTCTCGTGCATCAACCCTGAGCGCATAAGCGAGTTTGTTCAGCGTCTCCAACCTGGTATTCGCGCTCTCAGGTTCGCGGTAGATGCGCCGAAGCGTTTTGATGTCGATATCAGCCAGGCGCGATAAGCGGCCAATGCCGACCTTCCTCTTCGCGGCAATCTCTTTGACTTTCAAGCGTATCATAGCCTCTCCCCCAGGATGCTTTTCCATCAGTGTATACACTTCCTCATTAAAAATGTATTAAGGTTTTTCGGGTATTTCAGGTAAATCATCGGGCATATCTTCAATTAGCTCACACGATGAGACCTCAAGTGCTTTCGCCAATTTCCAGAGTGTCTCAGTGGTGATAATCACAAACGGATCGCGGTACATTTTGCGAATCGTCTTCATGTCCATGTCGGAGCGCCTCTGAAGCTTCCCCTGGCTGATGCCCTTTGCTTGCGCCACCTCTTTTACACGCAATCGGATCATGTCTGCCTCCTCAGTTGGCGTTATGCTGTATTGCAGTCACTGTAGCTAATTCCAGGGCAATTGTGCAGATTGAGTAGACTCTGCTGATCCTGCTCTCCCGATTATGCTCACCTGTAGTATCATCGGGGGAGTATAATGGACTTATATCGACACCGATGAAGGAATTTGTATATCGGACAACGGCTAGTTGAAGAAGAGAGAAATCAATGCAGAGAACACCAAGCACACACACTGAACTATTCATGCCGCTCCAGGTCACACACGATGAACTTATTGTCATCGGAGAGGCTATCCCCCTGTATCAGGAATGGCTTTGTATATCTGAAGGTGCTGTCCAGAGCCAGAGCATGATCAGGTTGCTGGATCGCTTGCTGAAATGGTTAACGCAGTTGCCAGTCAGCACAATGGAGGCGTGAGATGTCCAACCCTGAAGAAGAATGTTTCATCCAGACGCCGCTGACTGAGGCGTTTCGACGGCTCAAAGAGCTTGCGGTTGAGAGCAGGTTGCTCTGTCCAATGGATATTGAGGCGCTGGAGAAGCTGGCCGCACTCAACTATATCCAGAAGCTGGCCGATCATCGGTCTGGACCCGACCCGCTTATATTGCGTAAGGTGTTCCATCGGCTCTACAACTGGCTGCACGTGTTCAATACCTATTTCATTCACCGGGACAACAAGACAAAGCTATGGCGGCTCGGCATCGAACTGCATAAGCGGCGAGGTGAATGACGTGCATCTGGTACGGCGGTCGCAGTTGGTACACAAAGATGACCAACTGCGACCGGTGAATGCGATGTGCAATGAGAGGGATGCTTTTGTTAGCTGATAGCTTGCTTGATAGGTTGAATAATCTCATCAACAATGAGGCGTATGACCCCGGCGGGGTATTTGTCGCCGGCATTCACGACGATATGTGTTGCCCCGGCCTCGATCATTTGTATCAGATTGGTGCGAACCTCGTTGAAATCGGAGGCGGCGGGATCGATCCGCATTGCGCCTAAACGGGCTATAGTGGCGGGATCGCGCCCGATCTCTTCGCAGCGCTGATCGAGACGGGCGCTCTTTTCGCGCATTTCTTCGATGGTGCGGCTCTGTGCGACCCAGATGTCGGCATGCTTTGCCACAACGCGCAACATCTGTTCGCCCGAAGCAGCGATGATGATGGGTGGATGCGGCTTCTGAATCGGTTTGGGTTCGCTATGGGCCTCCTCCAGTTGATAATAGCGACCATTGAAGCTGGGTTTCGTCTCGGTCCAGAGGCGTCGTATCACCTCGCAGGCTTCGTCCAGGCGTCGGACACGTTCGCCCGCGCCGGGGAAGGGGATGCCATAGCCGTGATGCTCCTGCTCGTGCCACGCGGCCCCGAGGCCGAAATAGAGCCGCCCCTGTGAGATATGATCGACCGTCACGGCCTGTCGAGCCAGGATGGCCGGATGACGATAAGTAACACCTGTCACCAGGTGGCCGATGCCGACGCGTTCGGTGCGTGCCGCCAGCCCTGCCAGAGTTGTCCACGCCTCATAGCAGGGGCCATCGGGATTGTCTCCCAGCGTCATAAAATGGTCGAAGATCCAGAGATGATCAACGAGCGGCTCTCGATCCGCCTCCTGCCACATGCTGAGCAGCTTCTCATAAGTGACATTTTGTTGAGGTGTTGCAATGCCAAAGTACACTCGCTTTGCCATACTCACTGTTCTCGCTTTCTTTTCTCAAACCTTGCTTTTCATTAGCCGGCTAACAATCAGGCGAAATTTAGCCGGTTAACGATATGGGCAGAAAAAAACACAACATGCCTTCTCGCACCGCTCAGCGTGCGGGGGGGCTATCCTCCATGTTTTTCAGCATCTGTTTCAGCAGGCGCATCAGGAAAGCTCGTTCGACATCAGACATGCCCGCGAGCGTCAATTCTTGATGGTCCAGCAGCACCTGTGGGATATCCTGTTGTAGCGCCTGTCCTTTGGCCGTAAGCTTGACGATGACCTGGCGTGCGTCGGTGGGATGAGCATGTTTCTCCACCAGACCTTGCCGCCCCATTCGTTGTACCGTACGGGTGATAGAGGGCGCTTCAACGGCCAGATTGTCAGCAATCTCGCCAACGGTGAGACCTTCGGGCCGCTCCCACAGTAGCTCTAAGAGATAGGGCTGGCCCGCATGTACGCCAAAAGGTTGAAGCTGCTGTTCGAGAACCTCTTTAGAGCGCTTCGAGACATGTGAAAACAGATGCAAAAACGAATCGATGTTCATATCATTAACCGGCTAATAGAAAGTAAACCATATTCAGTGAGTGTTGTCAAGTAGATAGGGGTAGTGTAGCAGGTTCCATGAGGAATATACAAGCAAATCAGCGCCAACTGGCCCTTTTGCCCTCGACCACATAGAGAATGTTGGATCTCCCATAGAGGGAAAGGTAAAGGGGGGGAACAGAGGATGTTCTTCGAGAAATAACCTTGCAAACGCAGCCGCGCAGCCTCACCAGTAAGCGTACTTTTCTCATAATCTCAGCATACACCCGACGCATTCTTGACAAAAGAGTGTTTGTAATGGTAACTTTTAAAGTGTGTCATTTAACGATGACACTTTGAAGTGTGGTATCAGAAATGTTACGCAATGGCTTGTAGATGTATTATACATCTTTCCTGCTAAAGGTTGAGTATAACACGCTCATGCTGCAAAAGCCAGCGTTTGCGCCCTAATCCTCCCGCGTAGCCTGTGAGCGAGGCGTTGGTGCCGATGACGCGATGACAGGGCAAGACTATGCCGATCGGGTTGAGCGCGTTGGCAGCTCCAACTGCCCGGCAGGCGGTCGGCTTCCCCAGGCGAATCGCCAGATCCCGGTAGGTTGTGGTCGTTCCCGGGCGGATCGTGCGCAACTCCATCCAGACTCGCTGCTGAAAATCTGTGCCGCCGGTGCTGACAGGGATAGCATCCAGGCTGTGATAATCTCCGGCAAAATAGGCCCGTACACGACTGCTGAAGCTCGCCGGGTCGCTGGTTGGCACGAGATGCACGGAGCCGTAATGTCGGTGCAATAGCTTCATCATGCGCTGCTCATAATCGCCAAAATCGAGCGCACAGAGCCGCTCCCCATCTGCTACAAGCAGCACCGTTCCTATCGGTGAATCAAATGCGTCGAACTGTAACTCTTTCATCGCGGTCTGTCTCCTTTCACATGCTGCTATCGTAGCACTCCTGGCCCTCGTTGGCTGGCGCTTTTCGGACATAATCGGCGCATCTGGTAGATGAGATGGGAAAGCTATCCGAATATTATTGCGCAACGACCCGACGGTCATGTCTGAAATTTGCTAGCGCTTCGCCCGCTGAGCATGTATGATAGGGGCATGGAGACGATCTCGACCGATTTTGACCTGTGCTATCGCGCCATCTGTAGCCGCGACCCTCGCTTCGATGGGCGTATTTTTACTGCCGTGACGACCACCGGCATCTATTGCCGCCCGATCTGTCCGGCACCAACGCCCCATGCGCATCACGTCCGCTTCTATTCCTGCGCGGCAGCTGCGGAGGCGGCTGGATTTCGTGCCTGTCGCCGCTGCCACCCGGAGGCGAGTCCCGGGTCGCCCGAATGGAATCTCAGGGCTGATCTGGTAGCACGCGCTCTGCGCATGATCGTCGATGGCGTGGTTGATACCGAAGGCGTGGCGGGATTGGCGGCTCGGTTGGTGGTCAGCGAACGGCACCTGCATCGCGAACTGGTGGCAGAGGTCGGCGTTGGTCCCCTGGCCCTGGCACGCACCCGCCGCGCTCAAACCGCCCGCCTGCTGATCGACCAGACCGATCTGCCGCTCACCACCATCGCCTTCACCGCAGGTTTCGCCAGCATTCGCCAGTTTAACGAGACGATGCTGGACGCGTTTGGCTGTGCGCCGTCAACGTTTCGGCGTCGCACACTCTCGGGCCAGAACAGCGAGGGCCGCTTAACGCTGCGTTTACAGTATCGCCCACCGTTTGATTATGAGACGCTGCTGGGCTATCTTCACAAGCGTGCTATCACGGGCGTCGAAGAGGTTGTCGAGCGGCGCTATCGGCGCACGGTGGTTCTACCCCATTCGCGCGGCATAATCGAGCTAGAGCCAGCTGAGAAGGCGCACGCTATCCTGCTGCATTTGTATCTGTCCGATCTCAGCGACCTCAGCATGCTTGTCCAGCGTTGCCGCCACTTCTTCGACCTCGACGCCATCCCCTCAGCCGTCAGCGATGTATTGGCCGCCGATCCGCTATTGGCCCCGCTGGTGACCGCTCGCCCCGGCTTGCGCATCCCCGGGACGGTGGACGGCTTTGAGCTGGCGGTGCGGGCGATTCTCGGGCAACAGATCTCCGTTGCTGGTGCGCGTACCCTGGCGGGCCGCATTGTCAGCACGCTTGGAGAGCCGCTAGAACAGCCATCTGGTTCGCTCACCCACTATTTTGCTGCTCCCCAGGCCGTTGCACACTCCGAATTGCAGGGATTGGGCCTGACGAAAAGCCGGATCGTGGCGCTCCGGGCTATGGCTCGTGCTATTGCCGAAGAGGGATTGGTGCTTGATCGCAGCGCAGAGCGAGAAGAGACGATCTGCCGTCTGTTGCAGCTGCCCGGTGTTGGTCCCTGGACGGCGGCCTATATTGCCATGCGTGCTCTGGGCGACCCGGACGCCTTTCCACTGACCGATCTTGGCCTGCAACGGGCCTTTGAACGGCATGGTGTGCCAGCTGATCGCAAAAGTATCGCGCAACGTGCCGAAGCGTGGCGTCCCTGGCGTGCCTACGCAACACACCATCTCTGGGCCAGCCTCGCGACTACTTCAACACCTCGTTAACGGGCAATCTGACCTGGAGAGGATCGGTATTCTAGAATCTGGCTTTCGCTATCGTATGGCCTGGTTGAGAAAATGACACATCCTCCGTAATTGTTCCATGACCTTTGGAGACGTTCAGGAGCGACGAACTCCTTTCCATCGTTGTCTTCGTCGGTGTCACAGACGATGAACCCCGCAATAGTTGTGCGTCGAGAATGCTGTGAAAGGTTATAAACGACAGCCGTAACAGAAACTACATGCCCTGCATTGAAAGCCGCGTTGGGATCTGAACTAAACCAATCTTTGGAGCGCACACAAATAAGACAGCTTTTTTTGTCTTTGATCAATTGAGCGAGATCTTGCTCCGTACACCCGGCATCCCACGCGTTTGGAATACCAACGTGATCTAAGAGGGTGCGAATCTTCTCAAAATACATACCGCTTCCAGGATGATAGCCAAGACGATGAAAGCAATAACGGATCAGATCGTTTTCAGTGAGATATCTGATTTCGCCTCCGATGTTCATTTTAATGTCATGTTGGCGAAGGAGCATTTCGGTAGAGGTGGCGAAGCATGTCCCCTTGTCCTGAAAGTCGTTGACTCCCTGACGGTGATGAAACGTGGAGAAGAGGTTGTCATTGCCTACAACTTCTACCTGTCTGCCCTGATCTTTGGCCTGATGAGTGAGTTGATCCAGGGTAGTCCTGTAGCTCTTAATGGTAAAGGGGCCTGTTTCCTGGAAAGAAGGGCTGCGAGGTAATCTGATCTCATAGGCGGGCCTGACATAGAATGGGCGCGATAGGTCTGTTTCCGGGCTAACTTCGCTTCCCTGGCGACTGTTTTCTCTTTGGTTGGGAGGCAGCAAATAAGATCTGCGGGCTGGTCTGGTCTTATCGGCGGGTCCGACATAGAATGGGCGCAATGGATCTGCTGCTTCACTCACGCCGCTCTTCCTCCGTTCATCGCCTCGATCGAGAGGTGAGGGAAGTCTGTGGGGCTGCCTGTTCGCATATACGCGCATGACATCGAATGTCCGGGGCTGTTCAGAGTGAGGTGGATCAACACTGTCCACCTGCTGATGGCTATCGCCTCGCTGGAGAGGCGGCGAAGATCTGTGGAGTGATCTGATCTCATAGGCGGGTCCGACATAGAATGGGCGCAATGGGTCTGTTGCTTCACTCATGCCGCTCTTCCTCCGTTCATCGCCTCGATGGCGAGATAAGGGAGGTCTGCGGGGCCGCCTGTCTGCATATCGGAGCAGGAAGTTGGTAGAGCGTTCCTCAGAGGGGTTGCGAGTGTTCTGGTTCCCGTCAGGCCCTTGATCAGTGATGTGAGTTTCGCTAAAACGTCGCTTTGGCATCCTTAGAACCTTCCTTATAGTCCATGTTCAAAGGAGACGAGCATAGGCGTCAGCTTCGCATTCGATTATTTGGGAGTTGAAGGAGGTGGGGTCTGCGGTACTTTCGACTTTGATAACTCTTCTCGCATCGCTGGTGCCAGAAAGTGCTGATCTTCCGCAGACAGTTCTTCGAATCCTTTTCGCTGCTCTTCTACTTCTTTCTTTAATTCCCTGAATTCCCCCTTTTGTTTTCGGGATCTCTCTTGTGCTATTCTTTGTAACCTTAGCACTTCTTGTTGTTGCGAGCTTGGATCACCTGATTGGGTTAGTCGCATTGCGTCAATGCTTGACGAGGATTGTTCAGCCGGTTTTTTGTTTGAGGGTACATCACCTGGCATAACTATCTCCTTACAAAGTATTATGGCACAATTAACTGTAATCATAAGCACATACGCATCATCTTTGTAAGATGTATTTCTCTTGAGTATATACAAAAATGGCGCCAGTGCCTACGGATTGGAATAGTGATAATATGGATAAGAATGGTTACTATGCTAATTATAGCAGAGAAAGGTATCGAAAATCCAGAGTTCTTCATCGGTGGTGGGTAGATTCGCTTAATCTCCATAGTTATGATTGTTACACAACCC
>JAICIM010000496.1 GCA_025928885.1 Ktedonobacteraceae bacterium
TGTTTCCAGTTTTTTGGATGAATGTCTTCAACCATTTCAAGTCGCTGCTTTGGTGCAACAGATTTTATTCCATCGACACCAGCCGTTTTCTTGCCCTGGTTGTCTTGCGTCACTCGTCGAACTGCCAACAAGCTGGCTGCCAACATGGACAGATAAATTGGTACAGGAAGTGCTCAGGCTCATCCTGGAAGCTTTCTACGAACCCCAATTCTCTGACAGCAGTCACGGGTTCCGACCAAAGCGTGGGTGTCAGAGCGCACTCACTACCATTGATCGAACCTGGCAAGGCAGCAAGTGGTTTCTCGAAGGAGACATCCGGGGGTGTTTTGATCATATCGACCACAGCATACTCATGATGATTCTTCGGGAGAAAATCAAAGACAACCGTTTCCTCAGACTCATCGAAAACCTGCTCAAGGCGGGGTATTGTGAAGAATGGAGCTATCACCCAACGCTCTCTGGAACCCCACAGGGCGGGATTGTCTCGCCCATACTCAGCAATATCTATCTTGATCAGCTGGATACATTTGTTGAGCAGACGCTCATTCCAGAATATACACGAGGTCAAAGGCGAGCAGAGAACAAGGACTACGCCAAACTTCAAAAGCTCGCATGGTATCACAGGAAGGCAGGACATGAAGATCGAGCGCATGAATTAGAGATCCAGTATCAAACCATGCCCTCCAAAGATGTCAATGATCCTGATTATCGAAGACTCCGCTACCTACGGTACGCTGACGATTTTCTTCTTGCTTTCATCGGGCCAATTGCAGAGGCGAGAGTTATCAAGGACAAGCTGAAAGATTTTCTCAATGAAAAGCTCAAGCTCGACCTTTCGGAAGAGAAAACCTTGATCACTCATGCTCAAACGGAAACAGCGAAGTTTCTGGGGTACGAAATACGTGTTCAACAAGAAGATACTAGACACACCGATGGACAACGGTCAATCAATGGTATTGTCGGACTACGCGTACCAGCAACATTCGTGAAAGAAAAGAGCGCCCTCTATATGAACAATGACAAACCCATCCATCGACCGGAACTGTTAGATGAAGATGACTTTACCATCATCAGCCTCTATCAGTCAGAATACAGAGGATACGTTCAGTACTACACGCTGGCCCAAAACGTCGCATGGCTCGGAGAAGTGCGGTGGGTTATGTGGCTTTCATTGCTGAAAACCCTTGCCAACAAGCATAAAACGAGTGTTGCCCACATACGCGACAAATATCATAAAACGGTGATACTCCCACAAGGTCCACGGAAATGTATCGAAATCACCGTAGAAAGAGAAGGCAAGAAACCACTGGTGGCGCGGTTTGGCGGAATACCACTCAAACGCAACCTGAAAGCGACCCCGCAAGATCTGCCAACGACACGGAAACCACCATCCAGAAGCGAACTCGTGAAACGGCTCCTAGCGGATACATGTGAGGTGTGTGGCGCTGTGGGGAACATTGAAGTTCACCATATTCATGCACTCAAAGACCTCAAAATGAACGGCAGGAAAGAAAAACCGCTCTGGATGCAGATTATGTCTGCACGAAGGCGAAAAACCTTAATGGTCTGTAAACCCTGTCATATGGCAATTCAATATGGAAAACCTGTGAAGAAATCTATCTTGAAATAGGATACCGGAGAGCCGGATGCATCGAAAGGTGCAAGTCCGGTTCGGAGGGGGCCAGACGGAAAAGGAGCAGCAATGCCACCTCGTCGGCTGGCTACCCACTTTCGACCATATCAATCATGACGCATTACTGAGGAAAATCGATACGTATCCGGCAATGAAACAGGCGATTAAAGCCTGGCTCCAGGCGGGGATCATCGACAATGGAGTCTTCGACGAGACCAAGAGCGGAACCCCGCAGGGTGGAGTGGTTTCTCCATTGTTACTGAACATAGCTCTACAGAGAATGAAAACAGCCCTTCTTCAGGCTTACCGAACAAAAGAAGGAAAACCGCAATTTGTTCGCTATGCAGACGATCTGGTTGCTTTTCACCCCACCGAAGAAGGTGTCAGGAAAGCTCAGAAAGTGCTCACGGACTGGCTGGCTGATATGGGACTGGAATTGAAAGCAAACAAAACAAGAATCGCCCACACATTCCAAGAATATCAAGGAACAACGGGATTTGATATTCTTGGCTTCACGGTGAGGCAATTTCCCGTAGGAAGAACGCATTCTGGCAAGGTGGCTGGAGAAGGGGCAAGACCATTGCTTGGCTTCAAAACCTTTATCAAACCATGGAAGAAGCGCTTCAACGACATGTAAAGGAAACCAAACAGGTAATAGAGAGGAACAAAAGGGCATCACAGGAAAAACTCATCAAGGGTGGACTCAAGCATGTTCAGTTGTTTCTTCGTTGGAGAGATCCGATACCGAAAGTTCTTGATCATGGGGTGAGTAGAGCATGGTTTACGCTAGATAGCAATAGTTGCTTAAAATTTAAAAAGGAAGTCGCACTTCATCCCCGGCATGAATGACCGGGGCTTTCGTGCGCTCTTAGCGTGTAAAGGAGGGACGTACTCATTGCGGTGGTCCATAGATGACCACAGGCGTGAGTACTTCCGCTGGTTCAGACTCATCGGTTGAAGGCGCTTCGACCTCAAGAGCCGGAGCAAATTCGGTGGTGCGCAGTTCCGCCGGCGAGAGTGTTTGTCCCAACTCCAGTCGGAAATTCCAAATCCATTGCGCGAGGATCTGGGCAAACTCCTGGCCGCAGGAGGTATGGGAGTACCAACGATCCATGTCTTGCTCCTCGTCTTCATCGGCCAGCACGGTTTCAAACGAGCCACGGTGGAGGTAGAGGTCAAGCACATCTGATGCGGTAAATGCTGGAGAGGGGAGCGTACTGACAAACAGCTCATAGACGGTCCCGTCCCGCTCGACACCGACAACGAGAGAAGAAGAGGTGGCGGGATGGATTGCAACTACTAGGCGTACCTCGGGTCCGGCTGGCGTTAAAGGAACGGATGCACAATCGTAGAGGGATCGTGTCGTGTCCCTCTCTGGGTGGGGTGTTCACATGATCTGGGGGACGAGCAAGTGTCTGCTTGACCCTCTCCAGATCCAGCAGATGATAGGCGCGACTTCTGGTAATAACGCTCAGACCTGCTGAGAGGACATCGAGCAGGGGCGCAGCGTCGCCGTACAAGCCGTCTAACCGCACGAGGATGGAGACGGGGGAAAGTTCAAGCTGTGTTGCGTAGCTCGTGATCACTCCCATCGCCCGCCGCAATTCGCCGCGATAATCTCCGTTGCCAGGTCCGGCAAACGTGCCAAGCAACTGATGCGTATGCTCCTGAATACAGTGACGGGCTGCTTGTCGGGTCCCATCCACATCAATCACAAGCCACTGGGGGAAGGAAACGGTTTACGCGCAAGCAGATCCTTGTGGAAGAGCGTGCGCAAGGCTTCCACTGTCGGCTGATCAAGGGCGGCAAGAAAGCGAGACAAGGTCGAACGGTGGGGCAACTGGTTTCGGCCAAACAGGGTCATAAACGGTTCGGCAAATGGCTGGAGCCGTTCGTAAAAGGCCAGCAGAGTTGGTTCGCCAGACACCATATAGCCGATCAGCACGACGACGAAATCGATCACGTCGTAGGGGCCAAAGCGGGTACGAGCGAAACGCACCTGCTCCTGGATCGTTTTCAGGACACCTTCATGGGTAAGAATCTGAGCAAAGGCTGCCACTTCTCCCATCCAGGAGGGGATCGAGGGTACAGTTTCCGGAGTAATCTGGATGGGGACTTTTGATTGTATCATACGGATGGGATCTTCTCCTTGCCTGCGGTGCCGGAACCATGCTTCACGCGCCACTTAAGGACGGGTCAGCCACAACAACAAGAGAAGCACGAGAACTGTAGTAGCTGGAAGAAGACCACTTTTGCCCTTGATATGACGCCAGGAACGAATGGAGATCCAGAGAATCAGCAAGAGTTGCAAAAGCGCGGCGGCGAATCTCAAAGGGGGCAAGATGAGTCCGATTCCGGAAACGACCTCCACGACCGCAGAAACGTAATAGATCCAGAGTGGGGAATGTTTGAGATAACTGTTTTTCCCCCATTCCCACCCATACAGTTTTTTTGCCTCTGCAAATAAGAAGAACAGACCAAGGACAATGCCAAGCAGATTGACCCAGAACGGAGCCGTTTCGAAAAACATACCTTTCTCCTCAACAACAAATGGAATGGAAACAATGTATGCAACAGACTGTCGAAAAATACGATATACTGTTGCTGAATTGAATTCAGCATGATCCGTTGGTGGCTCGAAAACGGTATGCCCTATCCTCCCCGGCAGATGGCGCGTTGGTGTACCACCTTTATTTCCTCGGGACTTTTTCAAGCCATGGGTATTCCTTCCCCTCGCTAAACTGATGAGCAGCCTGCTGAACTCTCGTTGCGCATCCCGTGGGCTACACTCACTCCTTCATTGCGCCTGACTGCACTGGAAGAGGTGGAGTCGACTTCTGGGTGTGACGACGCCGACAGGTGTGACAGAGATATTTCTGTTTGCCGTTAGCGTGACCATCACGTGCCAACGCATCACTTCCACAGTAGGGACACTGCAGGGGCTTGTTGAGCAGAACAGGCTCCTCTTTCCTTTCCTCCCGGCTTTTACGAACTGGAGACAGGAAATTTTGGCCTTTTTTCACTTCTTGCCCAGACGCCTTTCCAATGGCTTTGTCGAAGGCAAGAACAATCGCACCAAAGCGTTGATGCGTCAAGGCTATGGCTATCGCAATCGTCAGCATCTTCGCCTGCGCATTTTGGTGGGGGATCTGCTCTCAAATTGAGACCAGTTTCCCCCAGAAGGATGGAGACCCGAAACATTTTTCCTATTGCTTACTTTATCTAAATCTGATAACATGCAGGTGATGATTATCCGTCTTTCCGCCTATTTACATTCTGTAGAGAGGAGATAAGCAGGCGGGAAGTTCAGGTGCGTCGTTTCCTGACGGTGGCAAGCTTCATTGCCGCTAAAAAAACGACGACATTGGGTTCATGGTTTATCGCCCAATGTTTTTGCTCCATCTATTGCGCACACGTTGCAGCAGAGAGAGGAGAACTATAGCAGGCGCACTGAAAAAGATGTAGGTCTACGTTGCTGCCAGATAAACTAAGCTGGCTGTGATTTCGCACCCATGCAATCAGGTATTCAAACACACAATGATTGGATGATTCTGGATGTTTAGGCTGATGCTCAGGATCGCCGCTTTGGCGGCCCTGATCTCGCTGTTCAGGAGTGCTAACGACAAGAGGAATGAGGAGAAGCCCGAAGAGAAGCGCTACTGCTCTCGTTGCGGTTCCGAACTCAACTCCTCTGGCGTGTGTACCAACAGCAATTGCACTGACAACTAGTAAGTAGCAAGTTAA
>JAICIM010000500.1 GCA_025928885.1 Ktedonobacteraceae bacterium
GGAGTCTACTTCGGCGGTGTGCTCTTACTCAAGGTCGAAGAGGTCTATCTCTTGAAGGGCGCGGTGCTGGCGAAGCTGGGGCGGAAATAAATGGGATGGGTGATAACGTGTCTTCGCTCGGCTCTAGAGGCAGCACGATGACCTCATAGGCGAGGACACGTTATCGCCCTTCTATATGTGGAAGTGCTTAGAGCGTGTTCACGCTTCAGGAAGTAGCTCCTGAAGCCCATGAATGATATCAAGGTAAGCCAGATCTCTTTGCATTGTGTTAATGGCCTTGCCGCTTTTGGGATATGGATTCAGCTTACCAAATGAACTTCCCTGCCAGTAACAGGCGCTGAGAAGTATAGGCATCACACGAGCATCATTGAGATTATGGCGTTTCATTGCTTGTTCAGCTAACATGGAGCAATCAGGCGAGCTTATAAAGTAAGAGCTTACGAGCAGGAGAAAGAGCTTTGCCTTAAAAAAATGTCGATCGGTTTCCTTCTGAATTTCATCACCTACCAGTATTTTGCCCTGATGCCATATATGAAGCTGTCCTGCATTTTCTAATGGATACAGGTATCTTTCAAGCTCTTCCCTATAAGCTTGATCTTCTCGTGCATAGACGATAAACGTTTCTACTGGTAGGGAAGCCAGCGGGTTTTTAGGGAAAGGGGTAGATGTTGACGATGCAGCGGCACCGGGAAAGGTCGAAGCGCCTGGGAAAGCCGGGCTGGTATCAGGTTTGCCGCGCCTGCGTGCGACTCCCTTTAATAATGCTTCGCGTGCCTTCTGCTCATCTTTTCCGACAAGATCGATATAGCCAATAGCGGCAAGGAGACCTGAAGGTGTACATTTCTGCACACGTATCGGTAATAGCTTGCCATCCTCGCTTGTGGGATCTTGCGTGAAGGCTGCTGCCCATTCCGCTTGTGGATAGAGTGCGGAAAGATAATCAGGTGAAAGGACGGCGATTGTGCGTCGTGTCTGAATCGTTGCCTTTTGCATATCAAGGACGAAGTTGCCACCGGGTAGAAAATCCCATGTTTGCAGAATACAGGTGTAGCCTGCATCTTCTAATTGGGTGGCAATCCACTCCGCCCATTTTTTATCCGCTCTGGTATAACTGACAAAAAAGTCCTTCTGAGGCGGCTCTAGAGGGGCCATAAGCCGTAAAACTCCTTGCTACATAGCTTGCATGCAGCTTATATGTCAACGCGTTGATAAAGAGGATGAAGCACTGACCGGCTTCTGCCTATTATATATCAACGAATACTTGTGTGAAAGTAAAAATGGAGTAAATTTAGAAAAGGATCTCATTGGTGCATTGCATCATACCGGCGGCAGATGCGATGGCGGGGTCACAGCCTTTTCTTCCTGGACCTCTGGCACCTCCGGCTCATCCTCTTCTTGAGTGGGCTGGAATTGTTCGGGATGCTGTTCGCGCCACTCGGTCCAGAGGGAGACGATGATGGACTGCAAGACGCCAGCCAGCGGAGAGGCAAAAAGCGCTCCCCACACGCCGAATAGCTCGGCCCCGGCAATCAACGCAAGCAGCGAGACGACTGGATGCAGGCCGATTGCTTTGCCAACAATGCGCGGCCCAACCAACTCGCCCTCAATAACATGGATCACCACGAAATAGATCAGCACGCCTACCGCGACCAGCCAGCCCTGCGTAAGACCGATAATCACGCAGAGTGCGCCTGAAATGATCGTTCCCAGCACGGGAATAAAGGCCATTACAAAGGCCAGGACGCCGAGGAAGAGCGCATAATGCAGGTGAAAGATAAATTGCATGCCAGCGCCAACCAGCACGCCGATCAGCAGAGCCAGGGTCAGTTGGCCACGAATATAGGCACCCAGGACGCGTTGCAGAGTATCCAGAAAGAAGCGGGCGCGGGTAGCCTGGGGAGCATTGACGCGGACCCAGGCGGCGACCCGTGAGCCATCCACCAGCAGATAGATGCTCAGCACCGCCACGACAATGGTATCGATGACGAAATCGAAGATGCTTCTCAGATAAGGTAGCGAGTTTTTCGCGAATTCCTCAACCTGGGTGATGATCTGCTGACGGGCTACCGCGATCTGCTCCGGGGTGATGCCCAGCGTCGTCAGCGCCTGATCGATCGGGGTTGGCATGCCGTGAGCGCCGGGACCAAGCAGCGCTTTGATCGTGGAAGAGAGCGTAAAGATCTGCTCTATAGTGGCATTGACGATCAAGTAGCAGAGAATGCTGATCCCGCTTAACACGACGAGATAGACCACCAGAATTGCCAGGAAGCGGGGCATGATGCGTTGCAGCAGCTTGACGGCGGGAGCGAGAGCGAAGGCCAGCAGCGCCGCGACTGCCAGTACCAGCAGTGTCCGCACGATATGCGATGCCGCCCAGAGTATGACCGCTGCCAGAGCTATCCACGCCAGCAGCGCGATAGGGATATCCCGCCGTATAGCCCATTTACGGCTAAGTCTTCTCAACTGTACAGGAGTACGCGCTCCAAAGAGCGGACGAGTGCCTTCGCTCATATTTTCGGTACCACTTTCTCTCAAAAAAATAGAATTATTACTAATAAGACGTTGCAATCTGATGGTTTTGATACTCCTGATGGATGAGGTAGCGAGAGGAAGAATGTTTTCCAGCATGGGTGTACGAGAAAAAGGCATACTGTATAGATCCGACTCTGATGACGGCTTGCCCTCTCATTGTGTATTCGTTATACTGGCTTGACAGATATGTATGAAGATAGTGCTGGAAAGGATTTCGTACATGCAACCACAGGGTCCCCATTGGATTGTTCTCCGAGTTGCCTCTGCCCTCATTAAGATTATAGCGGTCTTGCTTTTGTTGGGCAATCTTGGTCTTGGTGCGCTGGTCATTATTGCCGTCGCAGCGCGGGCGACCGCAATTAATCCACTGCCGGGCATGGAGGTTCCACCATTCACGCTCGGTCTTGTCTCCATTGTGGGGATTGTTGGTTCCCTTTTTCTCTACGCTTTTTCTGACCTGGTTCTGCTTTTAGTTGCCATTGAGAAGAATACCCGCGTGAGAAATTATTAGATTTGAGATATTCTCGTTCATGGCATGAAAAAAGCGAGGCAGGCATTTTAAAAATGCCTGCCTCGCTTTAATGGCTGGGGTACAGGGATTCGAACCCCAATTAACTGATCCAGAGTCAGCCGTCCTACCGTTGAACGATACCCCAATGTGCCTCGTTTGTTGTGGCACTATGATACCTCAGTTGTTGTGAATTGTCAAGCCTTTTTTTTGAGCTATCCGGGAAAATCTCATGCGTTCGAAAAGGCATGAGATTTTCCCAGTGGAAGGTTAATCTGCAAGCACCTGAGCCGGATTTTCATCCTCTGCCATGACCGCACGACGCTTGAAGCCGAACCAGTAGATGGCTCCTACGACGAAGAGCACGAGCAACGAGAACTCAAAGATGGGAATATTGCCCAGCAATGGGAAGCCAGCCAGGCCGGGGAAGGCTCCGCTCAGAGCTGGATTGGTGTTGCTGCGCAGGCCGCCGAACCAGAGGAAGTTGATGAGCATCAGCCCGCCATAGAGCAAGGCCAGAATGTTGATCGGCAATCCCCAGCGCCCCAGTTTGAATGGGGCTTTTTCATGCGGCCAGCCACGCAGTCGGGCCAGCAGAGACGCGATATTGTTCATGAAGTACGAGAGATAGATCAGGCCGGTTGCACCCGTCACGAGGACCGCAATAGCGTCGCTATACAGGAAGGGGAGCAGAGAGAGTACAGCGACGGCGATGCCAGCCCAGAGCGGCGTGTGAAGCGATGGGTGTACGAAGCCCCAGGCTTTGCCAAAGGGGAGGCGACCATCGCGGCCCATCGAAAACATCAGCCGGATCGTGGCCGATTGAATGGCGAGCATACAGACGCAGACGGCGAGAAAGACCACCCAGAGGTAGATATCGCCCCAGAACGGACCCAGCGCGTCCTGAATGATCGTTGGCAACGCACCTGTCGGAGGGATGCTGGGATTGGCACCGCCAGCGATGGCCTCAATTTTGGGTAGATCCTTAATGGCAAGAATCGCGCCGCCCAGGAAGAGGAAACCGGCGATAGATGAGAGGCCCAGCGACCAGAGGATGCCGCGTGGGGCGTTCTGCTGGGGATTCCTTGTCTCTTCGCCCAACGTGCCAGCTGTATCGAAGCCATAAATGACGAAGAGTGACATAAAGAGCGCTGCTAAAAATGCTCCGAAATAAGAGGTGTCGAAGCCTGGCGTCCAGGGATTGGCCGCCGTTTGCAGCACCGGATCTTTGGGCGAGGGGCCGCTGAAGAGAAAGCTGAATGCTTGCTGATGAAAGAAGAACAGCAGCACCAGCGCAAAGCCAATCATGCCAACAATCTCAGCTGCAACACCGATATTGTTAATGATCGAGAGCAGGCGCACACCGGCGACGTTGATGAGGGTGCCGATAATGATAGCAAGCACCGCAATAAAGACCGGAGCCTTCAGTCCCAGAATGGTCGCAGGCAGGCCGGGAAAGATGGCTTGTAAGAGAATAGGAATGGTGAAGGCGACAGAGGTGATGGTCAGGATACCAGCAAAGAAGTAGATCCAGCCGGTAAACCAGCCCAGATTGTAGCCGGAGAGTCGCTTGCTCCATTGATAGATCGAGCCTGCAATGGGGAAATGCGACGCAAGTTCGGCGAAGTTGAGCGCAACGAGAAACTGCCCAATCGCCACGATCGGCCAGGTCCAGAAAAAGGCGGGGCCGCCAGCCAGGATGCCAAGAGAGAAGAGTGCGAAGGTGCCTGTGGAGACGGAGATGTAGGAGAAAGCAACCGCGAAATTGGAGAGGAAACCGAGCGTTCGTTGCAACTCCTGCTTGTAACCGAACCGCTGAAGTAGCGCCTGGTCTCGTTCTTCCTGAGTTGGATCGATGTGAGCCATTGATTCATTGCCTCCTTATGCTAAGACAACTCCCTGCATCAGGAAAACAGAAAGAAAAATGCCGCTCATCTTGAGAGGATGGAGGAAAGCGTTGGGGCGAAGGATAGGCCCGTCCTCGCCCGGAACTGGCTATGAAGGACAAAGCACTACAAATTCACGATATTCGTAGGAATCGAGGCTAAAATGACGATAGATTCGTACGACTTTGCTACTAATACTGAGAAACCTGCAACAATATCGTATCTATCAAAAAGTCTACCATAGAAATTGTGGATGAGCAATGGTAGCAAGCGTGCGAATATACATTCATGAATTTTCCCGATGCGGTTCGTAGCCGCGGGGGGGGGGGGGGGGGGGGGGGGGAGTGGGGGGTGAGGTGGGGCGGGGGGCCGGCCCGACACGCGGGGTGTGA
>JAICIM010000204.1 GCA_025928885.1 Ktedonobacteraceae bacterium
CGGCTGTGCCAAAGCCAACGCAAGCAGCCACGCCAACAGCCGCGACCTCAGCGGTCTCGCCGCTCATCTTTGGGACTAATATAGGGCTGTTCGATCAGCACGATCAGGTTGTAACATCACAAAACGTGCAAGATATGATGAAACAGTTGCATGTACAGATTGTGCGTATGCCCACTCGTTCCAATCTTACCGACGCGTTAAATATGCAGGCGGCTCAGGCCATTAAGAACGTCGGCGCTGTCCCCCTTGTCGCGCTGCGCGGCTCCCAGAATCCAAACGTGCCGCAGGTGATTGCCGACGATACCCGCATGATTAACGTGATCAATCAGGTCTTCCCCGACAGTACCGTTTACTATGAATTCGGCAATGAGGATGATTTGAACGGCGTTAAGATCGTCGATTATATCGCACGTTGGAATCAACTGGTTCCGCAGTTGAAAAAGCTCACGCCGCATGGAAAATGGATCGGGCCAGTGAGCTACCAGTATAGCCATAAAAACCTCACAGCGTTCCTTCAGCAGGCCAACCCGCGCCCCGATGCCATTAGCTGGCACGAATACACCTGTAGCTACAAGAGCAATCAGGATAAATGCCTCGCCAACCTTGAGAAGTGGCCTGATCATATCAAAGATGCTCATCAGGTGATGCAGGACACCATTCATGCCGATGTGCCGGTGATGATTACCGAGTGGAACTATGCCTCTGACCAGTCGATCCAGTCCAACGGCATGCCCTTTGATGATGGTATGTGGAACAACGAAGCGTTTATGAAGCAGTGGACCACGCGTGCGATTCAAATCCTGGTGGAAAACAAAGTCTTCGCCTCGATGCAATATTCGGTGACGAATACGGCGATTCCCATGATCGATAATAGCGGCGCAATGACCACGCAGGGAACAACCTTCCAATCGTTGTATGAGCAGGATATTAAAAAATAGTCTGTGTTATTCGGGTAAAGGGGGAAGCGGACGGGTTCCGGTGGCGTCGGGCGCAACGAAGCGGTAGCCGACGCCTGGTTCGGTGAGGAAGTAGCGCGGCTCGGTGGGGTCAGGCTCTAGCTTCTGGCGCAAACGATTGATGTAGACGCGCAGATATTCGGCCTCGCCGCCGTATTCTGGCCCCCAGATTTTTTGTAGCAGCAAGCGGTGCGTCACCACCTTGCCCTCGTGCGTGACCAGTTGTTCAAGCAGGGCGAACTCTGTTGGTGAGAGGCGCACCTCCATGCCATCTCTGCGGACGATATGCCCGGTTAGATCGATCTCAAGCGTTCCGAAGCGTTTCACGCCGCTAGCGGGCGGCTTCGCCTCCCATTGTGTGCGGCGCAAAACGGCTCGCACGCGGGCCAGCAGCTCTTCTACGCCAAACGGTTTTGTCAGATAGTCATCGGCGCCGAGATCGAGGGCTGCGATTTTGTCGCGCTCGGCATCCAGCGCGGTCAGCACAATAATTGGCACGGTGGAATAGGCCCGGACTCGACGGCAGACTTCGAGGCCGTCCATGCGCGGCATCATCACATCCAGGATCAACAGATGCAACTCTTCCTGTTGCAGGAGGCCCAATGCTTCCAGGCCATTGGCCGCCTCGACCACTGCGAAGCCACGTACGCGCAGGTTGCGGCTCACAAAGTCGCGCAGCACCGCCTCATCTTCAGCAACTAAGATGCGCCTCGTTCCTGTCGTCATATATACCTCCGTTCCGCTGGCCCCTGTGCCGCAAGAGCAGTAGTGTACTCAGAAGAGGCAAGCGGCAATGAGAATGAGATGGTGGTGCCATTCAGACTGCTCTCGGCCCAGATGCTTCCTCCGTGAGCTTCAATAAACGCTTTGCAGATCGCAAGGCCGAGTCCGGTGCCGCTGGAACGTTGACGACGACCATAGGTGGCGCGATAGAAGCGCTCAAAAACATGCGGTAGCTCGTCGGGAGCAATGCCCGGCCCATCATCGGCCACTGAGACAATGAGCCTGTCGCTATCCAGGCGGGCGGTAATCTGTATTGTGCCTCTGCCATAGACCTGTGCGTTGGCGATCAGGTTATGAAGGACAACCTCGACGCGCGTGCTATCGATATTGACCGGTGGGAGATCGGTGGGCAACTGCACCAGCAGCGCGGTTTGCGGATCGTGGCGCCGCTCGACAACCTGTTTCACAAGGTCCTGGATGCTGATGTCTGCTCGATTGAGCAGGAGCAACCCGGCCTCCTGGCGCGAGAGATCGAGCAGATTGCTCACCAGTTGCGCCAATCGATCCGCCTCGCCATTGATGGTGCGCAAAAAATGGCGTTGATCAGCAAGGGGCCAGGAGACATCTTCTTGCAGCAACGTTGAGGCGTAGCCCTTGATGATCGCCAGCGGGGTGCGCAGTTCATGACCGACAGCTGCCAATAAGGTTGTTTTGAACTCGTCGATTTCGTGTTCGCGCGTTACATCATGCAGCAGCAGGCCGCGCCCTATAAGCTGTCCCGCTTCGTCGCCCACATCGAATGGTCGCAAATGGAGAGCGCGGAGACGGTCATCGTATCTGATCTCGATGATAGCCTCTCTGCTCTCAACGGCCAGGATGCTCTCACAATCCCGTGCATTGGTTGCCCGCTCACATAACGCCATACAGAGCACCTCAATGGGTTGATCGATGAGTTGCCGACCGGAGAGGCCCGCGATGGTATATGCTCCTTGATTGGCGTAGAGGACCTTCCCGTCGCTGCCCGTGAGTACCAACCCATCCTGCATGCTGCCCATGATCGCCTCTAGCTTCTGCTTCTCTTCCGATGCCCGTTGATACAGCCGTTCGTTCTCCTGCGCTACTTCACGCAGTCGCTCGTCGCTGCGCTCATAGAGGACCGCGTGTTCCCAGGCGAGCGTAGCATAGTTGGCGAATGTTAGCAGGAGGTCGATCTCGTTTTGCTCAAAGGGGTGCGGTTCGACGCGATGGACGAGCAGCACGACGCTCCCGGCGTGACGACTGATAATGGGGATTGCCAGCACCGAACGAAAGCCCTCATCATAGGAGAAGGACGGCCACGATCGTCTGGAACTCAACAGCTTCTGAACGGGCCTGCCTTCGCGCAACGCCAGCACCGCCGATGACACTGGGTTCTCAGGTGGCAGGGAGAGCGAATGATCGTAACGCTCACTATGCCCTTCGCTAACCAGAACGCGCAGCACGTCATGTTCGTCTGGCAACAGAACTGCCGCTGCCTGCACATTGACCAGCCGTTGCACCTCACGAATGATCTTTCTCACCACGGCTTGTGGCTCCAACGAACCAACGACGATGCTTGACGTTTCGAGCAGCGTGCGCAGTTCGCCCAGCTTTTCCAATCCATCGCGTTCCAGCCGTATGAGCGAGCGGGCCAGTTCGCCAACCTCATCGTTGCGGGTGGCGAGCGTGATGGTGTCCTGTGGGATCGCCTGTTCTGACATTGGGAGTGTCTGGTGTTGCTGGGCGAGAAGTTGGAGGGGATGAATAAAGCGTGCCAGTAGCAGCAGCCAGAAGAGCAGCCCGCCGATAGCAAAGAGGAGCGCCGCTGCCAGAAGCCAGAGATGAAGCTGTATCACCACGACCAGCGCCTCGCTTGCGGGCCTTTGCACGACAACGGCCCAGCCAGCATTGGGAACGGGAACCGCCGTGAAGAGCCAGTCCTGGCCATCGGCGGCGGGACTCAGGCTTGAGGTTGTGTGTCCATGCAATGCAGCGCCAGCCCCGGGCAACTCATCGAGAATGGTTTGCAGGATGCGATTGTGTTCGGGGGTGGCGATCAGTTCGCCGCGATCATCGATGATGCTGATCATCAACCGTTGCCCCTGCCGTTGCTGGGCCTGAATAACCGTTTTGAGTGGGGTACTGAGTTCCACGAGCGAGAGGTTGGCCGCGACGATGCCGATCAACTGGCCGCTGTTTGCGCGTACAGGCTCCGCTATGATGACGCCAGCATTGAACGTTGTGGCGACGGCGATGCCGACCTCGAAGACGGGACCGGCAGACATGCGAGCTTGCTGGACGACGTTGGGTGGCGAGAACTCTGAACCTACGCCAACATTTCCCTCCGGCCACGAGGCTTTGAGCGTGCCAAAGGGATCGAGCCAGTACAGTTGATCCACATCGCTGCGTGCGGCCTGGAACGTCTGAAAGGTCTGCTCCAGCGCTTCCCGCGTATTATTCCGTTTCGCCAGCTTGCCAAGCTCGACCAGCGCGTTCTCGGCGTCGCGCAGATGCAGGCTCGTTTCCAGCGCAATCTCCTGGGCCAGAGCATGATTCGAGGCTTGCACATCGTTATATATCTGCTGCTCAACGATAGCATTCACGCCCACACCACCCGCCAGCACCACCGCCACGAACAACAGATATACGCTCAGCAATTGGATCAGGAGAGATCGATGTATAGATCGCTGTATAAACTGTAGCATGACTGCATCTTCTCGCTTCATGCTAGAGGAGAGCATGACTTATAAACGACCTTCGCCCCGTTCCCGGGGAGCAGTATGCGTCTATTATATCACTTGACTCTCCCATCGATGATATCCACTTTGATAGGGCGATATCCTGAGTACGCACTCAGGATACCGTTGCTTGCGAGATACTTAGCTAGCTTGCTTTATTTACAAATTCGTTGGTGTAGGTTGTGGTGAGATCAATGGTTTTGCCCTGGACGCTCTGCTGAGTCTGCTGCTCAATTTTCAGCACAGACTCCGGGCCGCCATCCGGCATCTTACCATCGGGGCTGAAGATAGACAACTGGCTCTTCAATGCCGTGACATAGAGGGTTTTGTTGCCAGCATAGTAGTCGGGTGGCATCTTGTCGGCAATCTGGTCCGCTGTATGCGTGTGCATCCATTGCAGCGTTTTCACATAGGCATTGACCAGCTTCTGCACCACGTCTTTGTGAGCGGTGACGTAGGAGTTATTCATAAAGACGCAGATGAAGGGATATGGTCCACCGAGCGCGGCCTGGGTACTCTCCGGCGTGCGCAGGTCAACCAGCACTTTGCCAGCGCCGCTTGACAGGAGGCGCGAGATCGTTGGCTCGGTCGTCATGCCCGCATCGATCCGGCCCTGCTGCATTGATGCGATGAAGGTATCGCCAGCGCCGACAGGGATGAAATGGGCCTGATCCTGGGGAATGCCCACTTTGCTCAGCAGTGCCATTGACAGGACATGTGTGCCTGAACCAAGCTCGGTCACGCCCAGGTTTTTGCCTTTGAGGTCTTTGACGGAATGAATCTGCCCCGCCGCTTTCGCGGAGACCATCTCGGCTTCTCCTGGCGCAATATCCAACTGGACCACACACTGCATTTGTTTGCCTGCCGCTTGCAGCTCGATCGTATGGTTATACGACCCGGAACCAGCATCTACCTGTCCTGCCAGCACCTCGTTCTCGGACGATTGCCCCGATGCCTCATCGATCAGCGTGACGCTGAGGCCCTCCTGGTCAAAATAGCCGAGCTGCTTGGTGAGCATATTTGGCAGATAGATTTGTTTGTTCAACCCGCCAACCATGATCGACAGGTGTGTTTTGCCTGTCGGGGCAGCGCCAGAACTGGTGGTTGTGCCGCCACCGCATGCGCTCAGGATGAGTACAGAAAGAACAGCGATAATCAGGCTAAAACGGTGCCTCCATGAGTTCATGTGCTTGATCCTTTCCTCTCTTCATTGATTGTCTGTGTCTGCAACGAACACAGCTGGAGCATTAAATGGTCACGTTGCCAACCGTGTTGGGACGCCAGCGGAGCAGACGGTTTTCCAGCGCTGTGACCAGTGTCTCGGTGATCAGAGATACGACGGCCAGAATGACCATTGCCGCAAAGACGCCATTCACGTTGAATGTTCCCTTTGCGGTCTGAATCAGCAGGCCAAGACCCTCCGTTGAGCCAATAAATTCGCCGACCACCGCTCCAACCAGCGCGAAGCTAAAGCTGGTGTGCAGGCTGGCAGTGATCCAGGAGAGCGCCGAGGGTAGGATGACCGCCGTAGAGATCTGGCGCTGGCTCGCTCCCAGAATTTGCGCGTTGGCTAACAGGTTGCGATCAACCTCGCGCACCCCTTGAAACGCATTGAAGAAAACAATAAAGAAGACCATGACGACGGCCAGCGCGACCTTCGATTGCATGCCCAGGCCCAGACCAATGACAAAGATTGGACCGAGCACGACGCGGGGAATGGCGTTGCCAGCCTTGATATAAGGACTGAGAACATCGGCGAGAAATTGATTGCGTCCAAGCACGACGCCAAAGGCGATCCCCAGCACGACGCCGATCACAAAACCGATCACGGTCTCTTCCAATGTGACGGCAACCTGCTCCCACAATGGCCCCTGCGCCGTCCCCTCGGTAGCCCAGGTGACGATCTGCGCCCAGATCCCGGAGGGTTCTCCCCAGAAGAAGGGGTCGATGAGATGGGTGCGCGATGCCAGCTCCCAGCCTCCCACAATCACGATCAGCAGCAGGACGCGCAGGCTATAGACCAGGGTGCGGCGGCGGCGAAGCGTGGCCGTATGCTGTACAGTGACTTCGTTCTGCTCGACCGTGCTGTCCGGTTTATTGACCTCTTTGTTTTGTACGCTCATAACTGACCATCACCTCATTGCGCAGAGCTTCCCAGATTTGTTGATACAATTGGATAAACCGGGCTTCAAAGCGAATCTCCGCCACCTTGCGTGGACGCGGCAGATCGATCGTATAGATCCCCTTCACCGTCGCAGGCCCGGCTGTCAGGACGCATACCTTATCAGCAAGCGAAATGGCCTCTTCAAGATCATGCGTGACAAAGACGACGGATGCGGAACTGGCGGCCCACATATTGAGCAGTTCGTCCTCCATCAACGTGCGGGTCTGGACATCGAGTGCGCTGAATGGCTCGTCCATGAGCAAGATCTGTGGCTCGTTAATAAAGGTCTGAGCCAGCGCCACCCGCTTGCGCATGCCGCCAGACAACTGGTGGGGATAGCGATCCTCAAAACCGGCAAGCCCGACGCGCTCGATCCAGTTGCGGGCGCGTTTCAGTGCTTCTGTCTTTGGTTGTCCGCGAAACAGGGGACCGGTAGCCACATTGTTCAGTACATTTTTCCAGGGGAAAACGGCATCAGATTGGAACACATAGCCAATGCGCGGATCAATGCCCTGCACAAGATTATCCATCACCCTCACTTCGCCCATGCTCGGCTTTTCCAGACCGGAGATCAGGCCCAGCGTGGTAGATTTGCCGCAGCCAGTTGGACCAACGATGGCACAAAACTCGCCCGGTGCCACGCTCAAGGTGAGATCGTGCAGCGCGGTGTAGATCTGACCTGTTGGGGTCAGAAAGCGCTTGGTGATGTTGCGCAGTTCAATGGCAGCAGTAGCCTCGCTCGCTTGTTGATTTGTCATAATTGATGAACTTTTCATAGGTGTCTGTATCACTGACCTCCTCTCGCAGATGGACGGTCTTATCACACACATCTCCATCAAGGACGGGTATGAAGATAGTGTAATCGATCAGTCATAAATACTGCATAAACGCGCCCTGTCCGAGTATAAACAGCGCGTAAATACTGCTCACTGTTTGTCACTGGCAAAATGATTTGCTTTTCTCAGTATAATGAACAGTAGATGTTATAACACAATTTAGCATCAATTATCTTATAGTAAGGAGGAAGATGTGAAGATATCTATTCGAGCACTACTGGTGTGTTTGCCTATACTAGCGGTTTGTACTTTGCTCGTTGGCTTGCTGGCGACCCATACGACGGGAACGTCTGCTCATGCAATGCACCCGAATACTATCCCCGAACAGATTACTGATTCGGCTGTCAATCTGTACAAGTGTGATAACGGTCCACAATCAAACTGTTCAGTACTTACTCAGCTTGATGAAGGCGATTCTGTGCAGGTTCAGTGTCAGATTGGCTCCCCCAATACGGGTTGGTGGTCATATGTTACCGCTCCTGATTATGGTGATACAGGTTGGGTGAGCAACAACTATATTAGCGGCGGTCCAAACTCCATTTTCCGTGTATCAACCTGCTCAACCAAACATTAGTCCGCAGTTTAGCAGTATTTGTAAAGATGAGATTGGCGCGGTTGTCTGTGAGAGGCTCTCCTGGCAGTTCATTTGCTGGCAAGTCTCTCTACCGCGCCACGTTTTTTCCTCGATTGTCTCTATGCTTCTATCTCCACCAATATCTATCCTTAGCATATTGAGTTGACGTGCTAACTTGCAGAGGGATAGACTAATATCAAATGAGCGCTACTCGCTTGATTATTTCTCAGGAGCTTATGCATGACCTCATACCTCATCCTCAAAAATTTCGTGTTGATTGATGGCACTGGCCGCCCTCCCGTTTCACAATGTGTGCTGGTTATTCAAGGGGAGCGTATCGTCTATGTTGGCGCTGAACAGGGTTGGACGAGGGAGGCAGAGGCAACCGTTACCGAACTCGATCTGGAGGGACGCTATGTTTTGCCCGGCCTGATCGATTGTCATGTGCATCTGGCCGGTGAAGGTGCGCCTGATAGTCGTCTGCGTGGCGATATGGGCTGGGCAACTCTGCTCATGCTCAAACACGCCCAGAACAGCCTGGCAGCCGGCGTCACTACCATACGCGATGTGGGAGGGCGGCACGGCCTTGAGTTTGCTGTGCGGCAGGCCATCGAGCTTGGCATGTGGGCAGGACCGCGCATGCAACTGGCAGGCAAGCTGCTTTCCATGACCTCGGCAGGAACAGAATATTATGATGGCATGTATCGCGAGGCCGATGGACCAGATGAGGTGCGTAAGGCCACACGCGAACAGTTGAAAGCCGGTGCCGATCTGATCAAAGTCATGGCGACCGGCGCTGTGTTGACGCCAGGAGAGTTTCCCGGTGCCGTGCAGTATGGGCTGGACGAATTGCGCGTGGCCGTTGAGGAGGCCGGGAAAGTGGGAAAGGGCGTCGCTGCCCATGCTCACGGCATTGAGGGGATACGCAACGCCGTCACCGCAGGGGCAAGAACCATTGAGCATGGCACCTATCTCTATAAAGATGAGCAGGTAATGGCGACGATGGCCGAGCGGGAGATTTTCCTGGTGCCGACGCTGAAGGCTGGCTTTGATGTGCTGTACGGAGATCGTCCCGGCGTGCCGGATTGGATCAGGGAAAAGCTGAAAGAGGTGCAGGATCATGCCATACGCAGCGTGCGGCGTGCTTTAGAGCTGGGCGTCCCCATCGCGATGGGGACCGATGCCTCGACCCCCTACAATTTGCATGGCGATAACGCTCTGGAGCTACAGTGGATGGTTGAGGCCGGGCTGTCACCAATGCAAACTATTGTTGCTTCTACCGCCAATGCCGCCCGCGCTCTGGGCTGGGACTCCTGGTTGGGGACGCTGGAAACGGGGAAGGTGGCCGACCTCATCGTGGTGACAGGCAACCCGCTGGACAACATACGCGTGCTAATTGATCGCCGCAATATTGCTCTGGTGATGAAAGCTGGGCAGATCGTTGCCCGTCAGATGGCGCTTGACGCTTATAAAGTGCCGGAGGAAGTAATGGCGGGTGCCTGGATCTGTTGCGGCCTGCCTGTACACGAGTAATCGAATCTTTGATCTATCTGACGGCAAGATCATCTTTGTGAAATACTTCATAGTAAAAATCTTCCCTAAAGTGCGATAGTATATCTATCTATTTTTTTACTTAATAGCGATAGCCCGGTTCATCCTTTTTTCTACTGTGCTGGACGAGCGGCACGTACACCCTTATACTATTTTTATTCATCCCTGGTGCCACGATAAAAGGAGGCAGGATGCCATGACCGTAGAGAGTTTTATCAGTAATTATAAGATACTAACGCAGTTTTTTCGTTGCCCCTCCAGTGAATGTTATTTAGCGGAAGATACAACGGGCGCGGCTCCACTGTCAATTATCACTATCTGGCCGGTCATCACCTTGACGGACGAAGCGAAGCAAACGGAATTTTTGCAGAAGGCCCGTGGTGGCACTGTGCAGTGTGGCGAGAAAACAGTCGCGATTCGCGATGCAGGAGTGCAGGAGCAGCATCCTTATATTGTGACTCAATCCAGCTATGAGATCCGCGATCTGCTGGAAGGGCAGGTGAAGCTGCTCGATCAAATATTGCAGAGAATGCAGCGATCGTATCCTGGCGATCAGCGCGTACTGCTTAATACCCTGCTCTATGCCTTTATCACTCCCGCCCCTGTCAGCGAACAGAGTGCTCTGGTAACCCCTGTCCCGCCAGTAGAAGCTCCGGTTGTGCAGAATACGCCGATCCCGCCGGTTACGCCAATCTCTCAAGCGGAGTTCCCGGTTTCTACGGAAGCTGCTACTTTCGTATCACCTGTACAGCAACCAGTTGTTGAAAATACTCCCACTCCGTTGCTGGACGAGGATGCCACGATCA
>JAICIM010000010.1 GCA_025928885.1 Ktedonobacteraceae bacterium
ATCCAGGTTGATGAAGCGCTCCGTCTCAAATATCGCTATCTTGACCTGCGGCGCTCGAAGTTGCGCGATAATATGATTCTGCGCCATCGTGTTGTGAAGGCGATGCGCGACTATCTCGACGATCGCAGTTTTCTGGAGATTGAGACGCCAATCTTGATGAAAAGCACGCCAGAGGGCGCACGTGATTATCTGGTCCCCAGTCGCCTCTATGAGGGCGAATTCTATGCCCTGCCACAGTCTCCACAACAGTTGAAACAGCTCTTGATGGTAGGTGGATTGGATCGCTACTTCCAGATCGCACGCTGCTTCCGCGACGAAGATCAACGCGCGGACCGGCAGCCAGAATTTACGCAGCTGGACCTGGAGATGGCCTTTGTGAATGAGGAAGACGTGATGTCCCTCATTGAGGGGCTGCTTGTCTTCTTGATCGAGAAAACGACAAAGAAGCGCATTAAAGAGCGACCCTTCCCGCGCCTGGCATTTAAGGATGTGATGGATCGCTATGGCACCGATCATCCCGATCTGCGCTTTGACCTGCCGCTGGTAGAGATCACGGATCTGGCCGCCGCCGGTCATTTCGGGGTCTTCAAGAGCGCTCTGGCCGCTCAAGGCATGGTCAAGGGCATACGCGTTCCCGGGGCCGGTGGGTATAGCCGGAAAGAGATTGAGGAGATCACAGAGTTTGCGCGTTCTCTAGGCGCGAAGGGGCTGGTGTCGCTGGCGCTGCATGAGAACGGCGAGATCAAGTCGCCCTTGACCAAGTTTATGTCGGCTGATGAGGTGCAGGCAATCGTGCAGCGCCTGGGCGGCCAACCCGGCGATCTGCTGCTATTCGTGGCTGATAGCGCTAAAGTCTGTAACGATGTGCTTTTCCGTTTGCGTGTCAAACTGGCCGAGCGCCTGGGTTTGATCCAGCCCGATGAGCTGGCGCTCTGCTGGGTAGTAGATTTCCCGTTGTTCCATTACGATGAGGAGTTGAAGCGCTACGACGCAGAGCATAATCCCTTCTCTGGCATGCATGAGGAGGATATTCCTCTGCTCGATACTGATCCGCTCAAAGTACGGGCCAAACAGTACGATATTATCTGCAACGGGTATGAGATTGGCGGCGGCAGCGTGCGTATCAATATTGCGGCGCTCCAGCACAAGGTCTTTTCTTTGATGGGCATGAACGATGAGCAGATCAAAGAGCAATTTGGCCATATACTGGAAGCGTTTGACTATGGCGCCCCTCCTCACGGTGGCATTGCGCTTGGTCTGGACCGTTTGGTGATGCTGTTTGCGGATGAGGACAGCATTCGTGAGGTAATTGCGTTCCCGAAAACGCAGAGCGCGGTGGACCTGTTGCTGGGCGCTCCTTCGCCAGTTGACGACAAGCAGTTGCAGGAGCTACATCTGCGCTTGCGTCCTGAAGAGAAAAAGGGTTAGGTTGTGCGGATCTGAGAAGATCCATGAAAAAAACAAGGTTTGTGCCGACAAAGAACACTATCAGAGCTGCTCTGGTAGTGTTCTTTTGTTATAGGGGCGGCTTTTTCGGTCGATGGTACTGGTTGTTTTGTTAGTTGGATAGATGCCGAGATAGAGATGAAATGCATTGTTTGAGAGGCAAATTTGGATCGAGTTCTATAATTATTATAGGTATCTAGGTTATATACCCAGACTCAATCATCGGTGTACTATCCGGTTGGGAGGATGGAAGGAGAAGACTATGACAACAATGAATCAGGGAAATCCTAATCCTGCGGTTTCGGCAACAACGAGTTCAACGAACCCTATTAGCGGTCCATTAACTAATCGTCCAACACCTGTGAACGGTACGACGGTCGTTGGGATCTCGCCCAAATTTGTACCAACACTGAGTGAAGACGATGCAGTCGTCCAGGCCCGCTTGCTGAAAGCGCTGGCAGATCCCACACGCCTGCGCATTCTGAGCTTGCTCAGCCGGCATGAAGGAGAAGTATGTGTATTTGAGATCGTAGAAAGTTTTACATTAGAGCAGCCTACTATCTCTCATCACCTGCGGATCTTGCGCGATGCTGGACTGGTGGATTGTCGCAAGAAAGGTTTGTGGGCCTATTACTATGTTCGTCGGGAAGCTCTAGGCCGGGCAAGGGAAGTGATTGAAAATCTTGCCTGATTGTCAGGTACCTGCGGGATCGGATCGATATACATTCGTATGTCACATCATCGAACCGTGATATTTCGTCACCTGTCTCCTGGCGGATTGCCTGGGGCATGTGTGTGTGAACGTCACAAACACATCGCTCCAGGCAAATCTCTAGAGGTTTTTAGATGGACTTGGAAATTTGCTTTATTACCCTCTTGACAAATCTCAAAGGTTGCAGTAGTATACTGCATGTGAACGACACGTTGCCGTAGCTCAGTGGATAGAGCGTCTCCCTGCGGAGGAGAAGGTCGGAGGTTCGACCCCTCTCGGCAACGCCTCAAGAGCCAACTCCAAGAGTTGGCTCTTTTATTATGCTCTTCCGCTGAAACCCTTGCGAATCCTCTATCGTGTTAAAAGCGAACAGGATCTATAGCACGCAGCCCACAAATAAGAAAATTTGCACAGGTATGAAACAGTGATTTGATCTCTTCTGAAAACTTTTCTATAATCAAAAGCGGGATCGTCTGGTAGCGCGGGTCCAGCTCCCTTTTGTCTGTGTGAGCCAGATCCTCTCTTGTGTCTCTGATGAGTCCCGTCCGACTGTTTGATGAACATGTAATCATATATGCTCGTATGTATTTCAATGTGTGAGGTTCGTCAACTGGATAAATTATTGACTATCCTGCAATGCTCACACTCTGCTGTCAAAACGGTTACGCAATGTGTTCATGAGGAGAGAAGGTGTTGTACGACGTGTGTGAAAAAAAGTTGATTATGTTGGTAGAAGATGATGAGGAGCATGCCTCTGTACTTTATCAGGTATTGGCGCAGGAAGAGATGTATCGCGTCTATTATACCGCCGATGGTCAGACCGCGTGGAAGTTTTTACAATACTTTAAACCTCATCTTCTTTTGTTGGATTATCGTCTCCCTCGTATGGATGGGCTAGAATTGTGCGATAGGATTCGTGCAGATAAAGAGTTGTATGATTTACCTGTATTGATGGTCAGTGCTGCGCTCCCGTCTCAAGCCATTGAGCAAAGGGGTATCACGAGCCTGGGGAAGCCCTTTGATGTCGATGAACTCTTATCTACTATTCAAAGCCTGATCACCTCGTCGTAGCGATCTGGCCTTGAACATGTAGCGATTATGCGGTCAAAGGGGCAAGAGTGACGTGCTGGCCTGCTTTGTATTGTACTTTTTTTGGCTCCTGAAAGACCGTTACGGTGCCATGCCCCTGTACTGTCCATGTGTTATTTCCCCAGACCAGGGCCGTTGCCGCATCGATTCCCACTACCGTTTCTTTTACATGAATATGGTCAATAGCCTGAGAGAGTGTGGCGGGAAGTTCATCGAAATGGGGAATGATGGCGATGTCGGGAACCAGCCCCAGAGCTGGTTCCGTTTGCCAGAATTGAGGAAAGCGAAAAATTACGCCTCCCATCACCATTGCTCCTGCTGAGCAACCAGCGACAATGCCACCCCTCATGAAAATGCTTTTAATCGCTTCCCAGGCCAGGGTATCTCTTAACGTTTCCAGAAGATACTGCGGTTTCCCTCCTGAGAAATAGACAAAATTGGCTCCGGTCAGCTTTGTAACGATCGAGGTGGAGTTGGCATCTTCTCGCGTTTGCAGCATGACTGGCTCTACGTGAGCACCAAGTTGTGAGAAGTGATCAACGCCCATCTGCGCCCAACGTGCTGTTGTTGTGGCACCGTCGGGAACGGCGGCTGTCGGTAGCACCACAACTCGGGGTGTTTCCTCTAGTTCGGCCAGGAGCGCTCTATCTACTGCTGTCATTGTGGGCAGGTATTCGCCTGCTCCAACCAGGGCAAGCTTGCCACGAGCCGTTAGTGTCATACATCATTTCCTTTTCTCTTGCATGGCGTACTGTACAATTCTATGCACTCTCGTTGCCATACTGTCAAGTGATTGTTTGCATCACTATCAGTTTTTGACAGCATGGGTAGAGAGACTTTTGTCGCGATTTCTTGCTCTACATAGTCATTTCCTCTCTCTAGTTTGCCTGCTTTGCCCGATAACGACTCAGTACGGAGAGAAACGACACATTTCATAGAGGAGCAAGGCAATGAATCGACTCAGTAAATTTACTGGGGAAGCGCGTCGTGCTGTGGCGTATGCGCGGGAAGAAGCCAGGCGATTACGACATCGCCTGGTTGGTACTGAGCATCTTTTGCTGGGTTTACTCAAGGTAAATGATCCCATTATCGATGGCCTGTTTGTTTCTATGCATACCAGCTCGGCGCGTGCAGCTCAGGCTCTGGAATTTGTCGTTGGTCGCGGCAACAAAGCCATTCTTAGCGAGCCTGTTTTGAGTGCCAGCGCTCGCACGACGCTGTTGCGGGCGGAGGAAGAGGCGGAGGCAGTTCATGCTGAACTGGTTGGGATTGAGCATTTGTTTCTGGGTATCTTGAGCGAAGAGGATGGCATTGCTGTTGGCGTTCTGGAAAGTTTTGGTGTCTCTCCAGAGGTGGCACGTCGCAAACTGGCCGATCTCTTCAAGAAGGGGTATGACGATTTGCAGCTTGCTATTCGCTACCAGGTACTCTATGACACAACGCCCACGCTTAATCAGGTGAGCCGTGATCTCACCATCGCCGCTTTGATGGGTGAGCTTGATCCTGTGATTGGCCGCGATGCCGAACTCGAACGGGTGATGCAAATCCTTTCGCGTCGGGCGAGAAATAATCCCGTCCTGATCGGCCCTGCTGGCGTTGGCAAAACGGCTCTTGCCGAAGGCCTGGCCCTGCGTATCGTCAAGAAGCGCGTGCCGAGCGAATTACAGCACTGCCGAGTTGTGGCGCTGGATATTGGCCTGCTCATGGTTGGGACAAAGTTCCGTGGAGATTTTGAAGAGCGGTTGAAGCAGGTGATGCAAGAGGTCGTGACGACTACTGGTATTATCACCGTGATTGATGATCTGCACCTGCTCGTCCGCTCAGGGGTTGCCGAAGGATCGCTCAATGCTGCAAACCTGTTTAAGCCTTTGCTGGCCCGTGGAGAGTTTCAGTGTATCGGTGCCACCACTCAGGAAGAGTATCATCGGACTATCGAGTCCGACCCAGCCCTGGAGCGTCGTTTTCAGCCCGTGCTGGTGGCTGAGACAAACGCGCAAGAGACGCTCACTATTTTGCAGGGAGTGTGTTCCAGCTATGAGGATTTTCATAGCGTTACTATTAGCGAGGAGGCGCTCCTGGCGGCTGTACAACTCTCTTCTCGCTATCTATCAGATCGTTATCAACCCGATAAGGCGATCGATTTGCTTGACGAGGCAGCGACACGCATACGTGTCTCTGCCGCTGTTGCGCCTGCTCAGGTGCTGCAATTGCGTGATGAAATGATGAATATGCAGCGAGAGAAAGATCACGCGATTGCGTGCAAAAATTTTCCTCTCGCTGCGCATTGCTTCAAACGCATCCAGCAGCTAATGAAAGATTTGTGGGAGGCTGAGCAGGGCTGGCAAGCCGACGTACGCGAACGCCCTATTGTTGGCAAGCAGGAGGTCGCGGAGGTGGTGGCGATGTGGACGGGTATACCCACGCTGCAGATTGCGGTAGAAGAAAGCCAGCGCCTCTTACGTCTTGAACAAGATTTGCATCGGCGCGTGATTGGTCAGGACGAGGCTGTACGCTCGGTTGCCAGCGCCATTCGCCGCTCCCGTACGAATTTGCGCGATCCACGCCGCCCTATCGGCTCGTTTGTCTTTGTTGGCCCGACCGGCTCAGGGAAGACCGAACTGGCTCGGGCGCTGGCGGAGCTGCTATTAGGGGATGAACATACCCTCCTCGCTTTTGATATGTCTGAGTTTATGGAAAGCCATACGATTACGCGTTTGATCGGCTCCCCTCCCGGCTATGTCGGCTATGATCAGGGGGGACAACTGACCGAGGCCGTGCGCCGCCGCCCCTATAGCGTGGTGCTCTTTGATGAAATTGAGAAGGCGCATCCCCAGCTCTTTGACTTGTTGTTACAAATCCTTGAAGATGGTCGCCTGACCGATTCACATGGACAAACGATTGATTTTAGCAATACCTGTATTATCCTCACCTCTAATGTTGGCACTCCCTGCTGTACGCGTGGTGTGATGACGCTGGTTCCTTCGCAGCTGCAAGGGCAGGCGGATCATGGAGAGGCGTATCGTCGCTTGCATGAGCATGTTTTGCGGGAAGTGCGCCAATTATTTCGCCCCGAGCTGCTCAATCGCATCGACGAAGTTGTAGTGTTTCATCCGTTGCAGCAAAGGCATCTTCAGGCTATTCTGGACCAGATGATTGTGCGTATTCAGCAAGCTCTGGCGAGGCAGCACCTTGCTCTGGAAGTGACCGAGGCGGCACGCCTCTTCCTGGTGAAATCTGGCCATAATCCGGTGTATGGAGCGCGGCACCTGCGGCGCGTTGTGCGGCGTATGCTGGAGGATATGCTGGCGGAGGCAATCTTACAGGAAGCGTTGCCTGCTGGCAGCCAGATAACGATCGATTATCTCAACGATCAATTGAGCATGCAGGCTGCGCCTCTGCCCTATAATGATGAGATGGAGACAGGCAATGACCAGGAAGCCGCCTAGAGTGGAGCTTGTGTATCAGATGTGGAAGGAGGAGTAGAGCCACTGCATCATTGAAGTTGCCTGGCAGTTGACGTTTTCGCTTTTAGCTGCTACCATAATGCTTAGAATGTAAGTAGATATATTAATTGGTTATGGAGTAATGGGAGTGCAAGGTAATCAAAAGTGGCGAGAGCTATTAGGAAAAATTATAAAAGACCCACAAGAGAAGCAGCGTGTTGCCGGTGCGTTAGGTGTAAGTGTGATCACGCTTTCCCGTTGGGTTAGTGGTGAGTCAACGCCGCGTACCCATAATCTGCGTTTGCTCTTAAAAGCGTTGCCTGATCATCGTAAGGCATTCCTGGATGCGCTGCCGGTTGACGAATTATCGCAAGCCGTGGATGAAAAAGTTGAGGATGAGGATGCAGCTCAGGAGATTCCCTCGGTTTTCTATGCACGTGTCTTGAACGCCCATTGTAATTTACCGCGCATCCTCCATTTCAGTTCTATTTGTGACGTGATCTTACAACAGGCGCTCAAGCAGCTTGATCCCAATCGTGAGGGGATGGAGATTACCGTCGTTCAGTGTATGTATCCTGACGCGAATGGGAAGATCCATAGCTTGCGCGAAAGTCTGGGGCGAGGAACTCCTCCCTGGAATCGCGAGTTGGAGCAGCGCACACTGTTTCTTGGGGCCGAGTCGCTCTCTGGCTACGTTGTCTCATCCGGGCGACCTCTGGCGATTCCGAGCCGCATGGAAGGACTCAATCTGTTTCCTGTCCAGTGGGTGGAGTGGGAAGAAAGCGCAATGGCCTACCCGATCATGATGGCCGATCAGATTGCGGGTTGCCTGCTCGTGTCAAGTACACAGCCCGGGTACTTCCTCTCGCAGGCACGCCAGAAACTTGTCCAGCAGTATGCTGAGCTGCTGTTAGTTGCCTTTGAGCCTGAAAATTTCTATGATCTACGCTGTATTGATCTAGGTCGTATGCCACCCTACGAAAAACAACGCCCTCACCTGAGCAACTTCCGCCAGCGCGTCGCCGATACAATGATCCGTCAGCGCGTGGATGTTGTGCAGGCGGAGCGTATCGTATGGCAGCAGTTAGAAGATGAGCTACTTCAGCTGCAACTGATACAGGATACGAAGTAACATCTGCTCCTCTCAGATTTGTCCGTCTCGTCCACGTGGTCACTTTCTATTCACAGCCGGCAGCAGGAAGTAAATGGTCCTGTTCTGTCGGGCTGTCCCCTTGACCTGTCACCGCGCAATCTCTATACTAGATCCAGACTATCTCAGCCTATTTTCTTTCAGGACGCATGTATTTCATTTCCCTTTAAAAGGATCGCATCAATTATGTTGGTAAAGCTCGTTCATGTTGGTAAAGCTCGTTGGCGTCCTCTGGCTCTTTTGGGACTTTGTGTGCTTGGCCTGGCCTTGCGTCTCTATAACGTCAACTGGGATCAGGGGAATAATTTTCATCCTGATGAGCGGCAAATTCTTTTTCACGTCGTCGCCATAGGCTGGCCGTCCAGCTTCTCCCAGTTTCTTGATCCAAACAATTCACCTCTGAATCCCCATTTCTTTGCTTATGGCTCTTTCCCTATCTACTTGCTCGCTCTGCTTGGCCACCTATTTGTCCATCCTGCCTCCGAGACCTATGCACTCCCGGCTTTAACGTTGGTTGGACGCGTGTTGTCTGCAATCCTCGATAGTGGGACTATCTTACTGACTGCCTGGCTTGCTCTGCTCCTGCTGCCAGACACCTCGCCGGGCCGCCGCTCTGCCTGGAGTGGTGCTCTCCTGACCGCTGCTCTGGTGGCCTTCACGCCGTTTCAGTTGCAGCTTGCCCATTTCTATGCTGTTGATACGATGTTGCTGTTCTTTGTGATGTGTACGCTGGTTGCCAGTGTGAAGCTGGTTCAGACTGAGAAAACCGTGTTCTGGGCTATGATGACGGGCCTCTTGTACGGCCTGTCGATGGCAACAAAGTTTAGCGCGGCACCGTTGGCGGTCTCTATCGTTGTTGCGTTGCTGGTACGCTGGCGGCAACGGGGTGATATCTGGTTGGTGTTCAATATATTGCTCCTGACGGCTGTAACGACGCTTTTCGTCACGATCCTGGCACAACCATATGTGTTGCTGGACTGGCGAAACTTCGTCGCTCAGGTCTCCGATCAGGGAAGCCTAGCACGAGGCGCTTTAGACCTGCCTTATGTTCGTCAATTTGCCGGGACAACTCCGCTGCTGTATCAACTGCAAAATATCGTACTGTGGGGGATGGGCCTTGTGTTGGGACTGGCAGCTCTGGTCGGGCTAGGCTGGCAACTCTGGCGTGTGCTTGGACAGCGTAAGATGGATGGTTGGCTGGTGCTGCTCTCCTGGGTGCTTGTGTATGGCGCGATTAACTGTAGCTTCTACGTAAAATTTATGCGCTACATGTTGCCCGTCTATCCCCCTCTCACGCTCCTGGCCGCCGCTCTTTCTCTCGCCTTAGTACAGGTTGAGTGGAAAGAACAGCGGTTCTCGCCTATGTTCACACCCGGGGTGCTGCATATCGTCCGCTATGCCATCACTGCGTTGCTCCTGATAGGTACGATCTTTCAAGGGTTAGCGCTGCTAAACGTGTATAGCGAGCCGAATACGCGCATTCAGGCTTCTCAGTGGATATTCAGCCATGTACAACCTGGTAGCACATTGACGTACGAGCAGTGGGATGATCCTTTGCCTGTCGCGGTGGATGGACATGATCCAGGCATCTATCATCAGGCAACCTACACTGATGCGAGTGGTAACGCCGCCACCGGGCTTGCTTTATACGATGATGATACCGATGCGAAAGCTCATCAACTGGCGAATCTCCTGCCCACGGTCAATGTGCTGACGATGGCGACGGATCGGCTGGATAAGTCTATTCCTCGCCTGCCCTCGCGCTATCCGCTGACGATCCGCTACTATCAATTGCTCTTTAGCGGACAGCTTGGTTTCCATCTGGCGGCACAATTTGAAAACCATCCCCACCTGCTTGGTATCACGCTCGATGATAGCAACGCCGATGAGAGCTATTCGGTCTTCGATCATCCCACCGCCAAAATTTTTGTGCGCGATACCCCCTATCCCTATACGCCCGATCAGTTGTATCAGAAGCTCACGCAAGGGGTCGAACTTCCGGCTCCAGCAGCCAACCAATCGGGCAGCCAGCGCTCTCTGTTGTTTACCCCGCAACAGATCCAGGAGTATCAGCAGTCGCCAGCGCTTGGCGTGCAGTTTCCGGCTGATAGCTTCGTTAACCAGATTCCCGCGCTGATCTGGTGGCTGGTGCTGCTCCTCTCAGGGCTATTGTCGTTCCCTCTGATCTTTTTAGCATTTCGTGCTCTGACGGATCGCGGCTATATCTTCGGCAAGTTGTTGGGTTTACTGGCGCTGGCTTATCTCTCATGGCTGCTTGCGGCTCTGCATATCCTGGCCTTCAGCCGTCTATCGGTGCTACTGGTTCTGGCTGTGCTGGTTGGTGTGAGCGTGTTTGCGTATGTACGTCAGCGCTCGACGCTGCTGGCATGGCTGCGTCAAAGCTGGCCCGTCCTGCTACGAGCGGAAATCCTCTTTACCCTGGCATTTTTCTGCTTTGTCGGGATACGTTCTCTCAATCCTGACGCGTGGAGTCCCTATCGTGGTGGCGAGAAGCCGATGGAACTGGCCTTTCTCAACGCCGTACTGCGCAGCCCCTATATGCCACCCCTTGATCCCTGGTTTTCGGGCGGCTACATCAACTATTATTACTACGGTTACGTGATTTTTGCCTCACTGATCAAACTGACCGGTATTGTGCCGACTACCGCGTTCAATCTGGCGATGCCCACCCTGTTTGCGCTGACGTTTACCGGGGCAGTGGTGATCGTCTACAGTTTTGTGCGCAGCATTCCCTTTGCTTTATTGGGCGGCTATTTTGCAGCTGTAATCGGCAATTTAGACGGTCTGGTGCAGCTCCGGGGGCAGATTGTGGCCCTGTTAACACAGCAACCCTTTCCGCCTTTCGATTACTGGCAGAGCAGCCGGATTATTCCCTTTACGATCAATGAGTTTCCCTTCTGGAGCTTTCTCTTTGCCGATCTGCACCCCCATGTGATCGCGATGCCGCTGGCTATGTGCATGTTGGGCATCCTCGCAGCCCTGTTTCTCTCTATTAAGGAGCCTGGACGTGCAGATGAAGCGCATATGCGGCTCCGGGAACGTGGGGCGCTATACCTGATCGCCGCTATCATTTTTGGCACCATCGCCTGTATCAATCCCTGGGATGTGCCTGCCTATCTGCTGTTACTGGCTGCAACGTTGCTGATCCGCTGCTTGTTGGAGAAGAGGCCCGCCACGCTCAGCGCTCTAGGCTCGGCCCTGCTTCCATGTGCTGGCGTCCTGGTTGCTATTGTTGCGGTGGGTTTTGGCCTCTACCTGCCCTTTTACGCTTCGTACCAGCAGTTGTATGTCAATGGCCTCGGGCTGGTCAAGCAAGGGACCTCGTTCAATGATTTTGTTGTTGATTTTGGCTTCTGGGCCTTCCTGGCGCTGAGCTTTTTCTTGTACGGTCTGTATCGCCGCTGCCAGCGACTCTGGGAGGCGGCTGATAGCGCGGAGAAAAAGCGCTGGCTTACCTATGCCCTGATTTTATGTTGTGCGATCTTTCTGGCTCTGCTAGTAGGCTCTGGTTTAAAGGGCTTGCTTGCATCTCTGCTACTTGTCGGCCTTTTTCTCTTGATTTCCACTGTGAAAACCTGGATAATGGCTCCTGTTGCCGAAGCGGAGGTTGAGCAAAATGTTCCCTCTTTTTCTGCACCGACTTTGCTGGCCCATCGTTATACCCAATTGTATACCTATCTCCTGTTGATTATGGGGGTTGGTATTTTACTGGGGATGGAACTGGTCTATGTGCGCGATTTCCTGGATGGTGGCGATAATGCACGGATGAATACCGTCTTTAAGTTCTCTATTCAAGCCTGGTTGTGTATGGCCATTGGTGGTGCGCTGGTTGTGCATCGTTTCTGGCAGGTTCTCAGCGGTTTGGCACGGAGCATATGGACGGCGATGCTGCTGGTACTCCTGTTTGGCTGTTCGCTGTTCGTCCCTTTCGGCACGCAGGCGCGAATTGCGGATCACCAGCTCTGGACGGTGGGACAGCCGCCTGCGGTGAGCGCGAACTATGTACCAACGCTGGATGGCTTTGCCTTTGTGCGGTCCTGGTATCCTTCGGATGCCGCCGCGATCACATGGTTGAATGAGCACGTTTCTGGTTCGCCGGTAATCCTTGAGGCGGTTTTGCGCGATTCCTATGGCTGGGGCAATCGCGTCTCGGTGTATACAGGGTTGCCAGATGTGATGGGGTGGCCGGATCATGAGGGAGAGCAGCGCTATATTGATCCAGTGGCAAGCCGCCTGGCTGATGTAGCGACGATCTATACCACGCTGGATACAACGCAAACGCTGGACCTACTCCATCATTATCATGTGCGCTATGTCTACGTCGGCTCTCTGGAGAAACAGGCGTATCGACCACCGAAGTGGTCTGGCCCGCAGCTGCCGCCGAACCTGGATAAATTCAATCATATGGCGGGGTTGCGTGTGGTATATCAGGCGGGCGACGTGACCATCTATGAAGTTGTGTAGCGGGTTCGACGTATGTACGGAGCGCGTGAACGGACAAAATAGGAGATTCTTGTCTGGTCTGCTCAAAAAGGAAGAAGATGGAACTAATCGCGTTGCAAACACGTCAGTATATAGCGTACTTGAGAGATTGTCCTTTCGCGCCAGGATGCCGCCTGAAGACGTATCGTGCCAGGGTGATGATCATTCTGTAATAATAGTTGTTTGACCTGCGAGTTGATATGATTGAACTATTTGAGATGTGGGCGCTGATCGAGGTGTTGGGCCTGCTGTTACTGCCGCTCACGGTAACGGTCTGCCATAACCTCCCGGATAGAGGATGGGCCTTTAGCAAGACGCTGGGCCTGGCTATCTTCTCCTTTGTCGTCTGGCTGCCCTTGATGTATGTACCGATCTTACCTTATAGTCAGCTACTTATTCTGGCTGTTGCCGCCTTGCTTGCCGTGTTTGGACTTGCTGGTTGCTGGCGTTTGCGTCATGAGCTGCTCAAGCTTATACGACTGAATGTGGCGTATATTCTGGTCAGCGAGTTCGTCTTTTTAGGAATGGTATTTTTGCTCGGCTGGTTGCGCTCCTTTGGTCCCGAAATTCGCTCCTATGAAATGTTTATGGACGAGGGTTTCATTGCTGCTATTATGCGTAGCCCTCATTTCCCGCCCAATGATATGTGGTTCGCGGGCTATTCGATCAATTATTACTACTACGCTCACTTTACGATTGCGACGGCTGCCAAACTGCTTGGGCAAACCCCTTCTATTGCGTTCAATACTGGGATTTGTATCTTTTTCGGCTTAACGGCTGTCAATCTGTTTGGGGTGGCATGTAATATCGTCTCGTGGGCGCGGTATCTGCGCATCTCTGTGCGACACGAAGAGGCTATTGAGAAGCCAGATAAAGTGCATCCCTCATTGGTGCGGAGCATTCCCTTTGGCTTCTTGTCGATGATTATGGGGTTAGTGCTGGGAAACCTCGCGGCAACTCAGCAATGGTGGCAGAATCATGGCAATGTTGCGACCTACGATTGGTTCGCTCCCTCGCGCGTGATCGATAAGACCATCAATGAATTCCCAGCCTTTAGCTTTCTGCTTTCCTGCTTCCACGCTCATGTGCTGGCCCTGGCCTTTACAATCCTGGCGATTGGTCTGGCCTTCAATCTATTGCTGGAGTTCGACGGTAAAGGGCTGTTTGCCTTCGGGCGCGGCTGGCGTCTTGGCTGTACACTGGTGGTGACGGCGCTGGTGATTGGCGGCCTGTTTGTGATGAATGGATGGGATTACCCGACCTATATGGGCCTCGCTCTGGTCTGCATCTGCCTACAGCAATGGCTGGCCTATGGCGCACGCTTTCACCCTCACCTTTTGCTTGATGTCTTGATGCCCTGCATGTCGCTGGTGGCACTCTCTTTTTTGCTCTATGTGCCATTCTATCTCCATTTCGTATCGCCCTCTCAGGGCATTGGAATTGTGGCAGCATCGGAGCGCTCACCGTTGGCGAATGTGCTATTGATTTATGGCCTGTTCGCCTTTGTTTTTCTCTCGCTGCTGCTTGCCAGTGTGTTGAAACAACCTCTGTTCTCTTTTTTCCATCTCGTCGGGTTGGCCGATGATGAAACTGCTCTGGCCCGCTTGCCGCGAATCGGGATGATCGGTATTGGCTGTTTTGTGCTGCTCTGTCTGGTGTTGCTGTTTGTCATGCCCAATAGCATCACATTTGTGCTGGCGACAACGGTTGCCCTGGCCGGAGTTGTGCTCTTGATTTACAATATTGGTGATCGTGCGCACGCCTTTACGCTGCTCTTAGGGGCGCTGGCTTTTACGCTCATCGCCGGGTGCGAGGTGTTTTTCTTGCGCGATGTGTTTGCAGGCAATTATCCTCGCATGAATACCGTCTTTAAGTTTTACTTTCAAGCCTGGGCTTTGCTGGCTATTGCGTCGGGGACGGGGACGTTCTTTATTCTAGAAAGCCTGCGCCCTGTGGCGTCCGCGACCGCAAAGACGCGCATTGTGCAACGTCTTCCAGGTATCGGGTGGGGCATCGCTCTGCTGGCTTTTATTGTGGCGGCATGTGCGTATCCCCTGGCCGCCCCTTATGCCAGATATGCTCATGTTGATCCGCTGACACAGCGCAGTTATCTTGTACGCACGAATAGTCTGGATGGGTTAACGTACTTGAAGACCGATGCAGGGAGTCCTGGCGATTATGCTGCTATTCGCTGGCTCAATGCCAACGTGCAGGGCGATCCCGTGCTTGTCGAATCTATCGGCGAGGATAGTAACAATAATGTTGGTGGCGACTATAGCAACTATGCCCGCATTTCCGCGTTTACCGGTTTGCCAACCTTGATGGGTTGGGTCGGACATGAGTATCAATGGCGCGTGCGCTGGCTCGATAATGAGGCGAATAATGCTGAATTTCAGCGTCGTATAGGAGATGTCGATACGATTTACACATCAACTGATCCTAACGCAGTGCTCTCTGTTATGAACCACTATAATGCTCAATATATTTATGTTGGGCCTCTAGAATATGTCAGATATCCAAAGGTGGATTTACACCGCTTTAGCACTTTTATGAAAGTTGTCTATAATGCCGAGGGCGTGACGATATATCAGGTGAAGAAATAGAGAGGAGCGGGAATGCTAACGGCACAAAATGGTCCAGGTAAGGAGGAGAATCTTTGAAGCGTTATAAAACTGAAACGGGTGAAGAAGTAACTCAGGCGAATCCTGAAGAGAAGCAGGTCGAGGAGTTACAACAGCCCGAAGAAGAGCTGGCAGAAGAGCAACTGGCCGATAAAGATGTGGCGGAGGCCGTTGATCAAGCATCTAGCCCGCAGGAAGGTGCAGAAGCTGAAGAAATGGCTATTTCAGAGCCATCTGAGTATCAGGAAGAAGAACTTGAGCAGCCACGCCGCTTTACGCTTCCGACGCGTGAGCAGTGGATAGGCTGGCTGCCGTTTCTGGCTGTGATCCTGTTTGGGGCGATCCTGCGCTTCTGGGGACTGGGCGATAAGCCACTGCATCATGATGAGAGCCTGCATGCCTACTTCTCTTTGCAGCTGATGCATAATATGGAGAACTGGATAGGCTGTTTTGCGCCTGGTGCCTCATGTTATCACTATGATCCGCTGTTGCATGGCCCTTTCCAGTTCCATGCGATTGCGTTTGTCTATAAAATCAGCCAGATCCTGGGAGCACCCGATCATGGCGTCAATACAACTACCGTGCGTATTGCGGCGGCGACGCTCGGCTCGCTTCTGGTGGGACTGCCCTACTTCCTGCGCGATTATATGGGCAGGATTGGCGCATGGTTGGCCTGTTTCTTGCTCGCTATCTCTCCCAGCATGGTCTATTTCTCACGCTTTGCGCGTGAAGACATCTATATGGCCTTCTTTACCCTCTGGCTGGTCATCTCTGTCGCTCGTTATATGCGTGATCGTCAGATGAAGTGGTTGATTATGGCCGCTGTTGCCTTCGCGCTCTCTTATGCAACGAAAGAAGCGACATTTTTGACGGTTGCTGTTTTCGGCAGCTTTTTCGTGGCTGTAGCGGTCTGGGAGCTTGGTTTGAAGTGGCCGCTGCGTGAAACGGTGTCCTCGGATGCTGCTTTTGTGCGCTATCTCCCGCGCACGTATGCGCCAGTGGCGTTATTGGGGCTGCTTATTGTTGGTGGTCTGTTTGCCAAAGTGTTTTTTGGCTGGATGCATGATACATCCATTTACATTACGAAAAACGATGCCAACCTTGCTCAAGCCGATGCCTATGTCGCCAATCTCAAAAACGTGACGGTCGCGATTGTTCCCTGGATTGGTATCTTGCTTGGCGCGTTCGTCCTGTTCGTGCTGGTACGCGAGATGATGGGCAAACTGCCTCCTCCTGGACGGCGTGGTCTGGCGCGTTGGGTTGATCCTGAGCGCCAACCCTTGCTGGATGCGATCGTGACGATGCAGTGGACGCACTGGTTTTTTGCTCTGCTGTGTGGCTGGGCCGTCTTCCTGGTTCTCTTTACCGTCCTGTTTACCAACATTCGTGGCGGTATCGGCGATGGCATCTGGCAGGGCATTTACTACTGGTTGCAACAACAGCAGGTAGCGCGTGGCGGCCAGCCCTGGTACTATTATCTGCTGTTAATTCCGCTCTATGAGCAGATCGGGCTGGTCTTTGGACTGGTGGGCGTCGTGCGCTGTCTGGTACGCCCCTCACGCTTCCGCCTCTTCCTGGTCTACTGGTTCGTTGGCAATGTATTCATCTACTCCTGGGCAGCTGAGAAGATGCCCTGGCTGATGATCCATATGACCATGCCGATGATGCTGCTGGCCGCTGTCGGTCTGGAACCAGTGGTGGTGACGCTCTTCCAACGGTCGAAAGGCTGGTTGAATCGCGCCGCTGTAACTGATGCAGCGCTTCAGCTTGGAGCGTATCCCGCGCTTCCTCGCGCAAAGAGTGCTGTCGGGGTAACAGCGATTGTGAGCGGTGTGCTGGCAATTCTGCTGCTGATCCCGACGCTGCAAAATATGTATCAGGTGACATATGTTCACTATGCTGATGGCCCGCACGAAATGATGATCTATGTGCAGACAACAACCGATGTCAATATTGTCATGGCAAAGGTGGATGCGCTTGACCAGAAATTGTATGGTGGCAGGCATGAGCTGCCCATCGGCTTAACGAAAGAGGCGACCTGGCCCTTTGCCTGGTATCTGCGCGACTACACGCACGTTTGCTTCGAGTTTCCGAGTGGGTGTGCTGATACGGCAAAAAATATTCCTATCATTATTGATGGAGCTGAGACGATAGGCGAGGATCAGTCGCAGTATGGGGCCAGCTATGCTTTCCATCAATACCATATGCGTACCTGGTGGGATGAGGGCTACAAGCCACCTCCAGTCCCGCCCGATTGGGGGGGCGTCGGTCCCTGGCTCTGGTTGAGCTACGGCGATACTCCACCGCCGGGAGCCAAATTTGACCTGGGGAAAGCCGCCAACAATATCTGGCAATGGTGGTGGTATCGTAAGGCGATTGGCAGCACTCAGGGTTCGTATGATATGGGGCTGTTAATTCGCAAAGATGTTGGCATCACACCTTAAAACAGATCATTAAAGGGCAAGGATGGTACAATGCAACTATCCTTGCCTTTGTTTTTCTCGCCTGGTTGATGGGAGGTTTTCTATGCAAATACATTTTTTACGGCATGTAACATTCATCGTCTCTATAGACAATCTCAAACTGCTGGTCGATCCTATGTTAAGTCCGGCACAGGCAATGGAGCCGATTGCCAATGCCGGGAATCAGTTGCGCATCCCCCTTGTGGAACTGCCGCTAACCGAAGCGGAATTGCGTACTACGCTGCAAGGGATTGATGCCGTTCTGGTCACACATACCCATCGCGACCATTGGGATGCGGCAGCTCAGGCCCTCTTACCAAAAGATCTGCCGGTTTTGTGTCAACCAGAAGATCAGGTTGTTATAGGTCATGTGGGCTTTTCTTCTGTGTTGCCAGTCCAGCAAGAGATAGTATGGCGAGGGCTGCACATTGATCGGACGGGAGGACATCACGGCAGCGGCGAGCTGGGGAGGAAGATGGGGCCGGTTTCTGGCTTTGTTCTCAAGGGTGAGCATGCCCCATCGCTCTATATTGCTGGCGATACGATCTGGTGTCAGGAGGTTGAGCAGGCGCTAACCCAATTTGTGCCGGATGTGGTTGTGTTGTACACGGGGGCCGCGACCTATACAACCGGTGGTGGCCCGATTACGATGAACGATGATGATGTTTGCCGGGTGTGTCGCGCCCTCCCATCGGCTCAGGTTATAGCGGTTCACCTGGAGACGGTCAATCACTGTCGCCTGACGCGTGCTGCATTGCGCGAGAGAATAGTCGCAGAAGGGCTAACAAAACAGGTGCTGATCCCTGATGATGGGGAGGTACTGACCTTTTAAGCGAACCTCTGTTGCCTTTTCATCCATGCTTGTGAGAAGGCAACAGACTGGATATACGGTCTGGTTAAGGCACTATGATTACCTCCAGGAGTCTGCTACTATGGTTGCCCATTTTATCAACGAGGTCTACACCATATTGGCCGGACCATTGTACTTTCTGGCTCTTGATATCAAAAACGACGATCTGGCGACCGGATGCTGTATAGAGTACACCATTCTGTATAGCTATAGGGCTTGCATCTACATCTTTCTTCCAGACTTGATTGCCTGCCGCATCGTAAACATACAGCGCGTGGGTAAGGATGTGACCGTTTGTGTGATCGTAGGTATTCATATTCACGCTGACATAGCCATCGCCAACGGTTGGTGAACCAGCGATATCAATGGTATAGTCTTTGTGCCAGCTTTCGTGGCCCTGAAGGTCGAGGGCGTGCAGGGTTGATTGACCATTGCTCGTATCTGTCATGTTGGGGATGCGCTCGATAAAGTAGACACGTCCATCGCTGACAACAGGCCCGCTCGTCACCCATTTTTGCGTGGGATACTTCCAGATCTGGGTTCCATCGCTCGCCTTGAATGCGTAGATATAGCTTTGCAGCGACATAGCTGCATTATGTCCACTGGCTATATATGAGGCTGTATAGATAGTGCCATCAACGACCTGTACGCCATTGAATATTTGATCTTGCTCTGCGAGATTGAGAGACCAGACCAGCTTGCCCGTCTTGGCGTTGATGGCAAAGTACGTATTGTGGAGCGCACCATAGAGAATTCCATCAGCCACAACAGGCGTTCCACCATCGTAAATCGTTGATCCGGCAACCTGTTTCTTCCCATTAGCATCTGTATAATACTGCTTGACCAGAGCCGATGCGCCGGTCTCATATGTCCAGTTCGCTTTGCCTGTTTTGGCCTCAAATGAGAAGATTGTGCCAGCGCGATTCATCACATACACCTGTCCATCAGAGACAACAGGCGCAGTAATGACACCCATGTTAGAAGGACTGCTTCCATTTTCACCTTTCGCGGAAACCGCTTTGAGAGCGACATTCCAGATTTCCTTGCCTGTATTTGCGTCCAATGCAAGTAAGTGTGCCTGACTGGTCTGCTCGTCCATTGCATCAAGGTAGATCACATCTCCATAGATGACAGGCGTCCCTATCTCTGCTGGACCGTCTTTGTAGATCCACAAAGGCTTATGTGTTTGAGCATCTAGCTTGCTGAGCGCGGTGTGATACCAATTGGTCGGATAGGTGATATAGATGCCCGACGAGTTGACAATTGGTGTACTCGTTGCCTGTGGCTCCCCAATTACCGTATTATTGTGGGCAGTATGGTTTCGGCTCACTGCGCTGAAAAGAAGGAGGGCGCTGCCGGCCAGGACCGCAACCACGATCACTGCGGCGATCAAGTTTAACGTTCGCTTGAAGCCGCCTTCCTGGGAAGAGCCGCTTGATGATAGCTTATGTTGCATTGCTGAATTCCTTTTTAATGCAACATTGGGAACTGTTTTAACCGCATGCATCGATGGTTGTTGCCTCGCTTGTTCCAGGCGTCCCCAAACATGGTTCAATGATTGGGCATTCGCATGTTCATATGCCTGATGTGCATTGTGTAAATCATATATCAGTTGCTGATCGTCGGGTGCAAGCCACTCAACAGGATGTTCAATCTGTTCGTCTAATTGTTCAGGGATAAAGCTGGTATCATCTCTCTTCACAGTGAACCTCCTTCGTCGTTTCTGATATAGAGTGTGCGCAGCAACTTGAGGGTGCGATGAAGTGCCATGCGGACCGCTCCCTCGCTCTTCTTGATCACGGTGGCTATCTCGCCACATGAGAGGCCATGTCCAAAGCGCAACAGAATGATATCGCGCTGAAGTTCTGGCAACTCTCGTAAGGTTGTGTGTAGTTTTTGATAGGCTTCATTTTTGAGCGCCATTTGTTCGGGTGCCTGCTCATCATTCTCATAGAGAGTTTCCCTTACGGTCTGTAGATCTCTATGTGTGCGATGCTTGTGCCGTCGATGATAGTCCACGGCTTTGTTGCGGGCAACGACCCAGATCCAGATTGCCAACCGCTGCTCATCGATATCTGTCGATTGTCTTTTTTCTAAAACGGCCAGAAACACATCGAGCAGCAGGTCTTCGGCATCCTCACGAGAGCCGACGTTGCGCAGCAAATAAGCAAAAATAGCAGGCGCGTATTGTTGATAAAACTCAGCATCCGATGCTTGTGTATGCACCATGTAAGGTTGTGGCATGTTCTATCCTCATGCTGTTTGAAATCTTGTCTATATATTCGCAAGAAGAACGCAAACATAACATGAAGATCTCTGTCAATTACCAGAAAGTAGTATGAGCCTGGAAACATTGGCTGTGTCAATGTTTCCAGGCTCATACTCATCAAAACTTCTCAGGGAGCTTTAGATGCACTCTCAGGTTGGACTTCTGCGCTAGTATTGCGAGCAATGATAATGATACCAATGAGATCAACCAGTAGAGCTGCTCCTGCCAGTGCTCCAAATAGTGGCACCTCTGGTAATGCAATGTTAAAGAGCGTGTCCAGTGCATAGCTGCCGGGTCCGATGAGGCCAATGGTCAGACTGGCAATTGTCTGTGTCAGAGCATATTCATAACCGCCTTTTGGCAAAAAGAAGCCGTTTTTCCAGTGAGTCCTGATTGCCATAACCATCGCACCGAAAATACCAGCTGCGCCCAGCGGTGTCAAAAAGCCTAGCGCAAAAGAGAGGCCACCACCAAGCTCTCCCACAATAGCCAGGCTGACCCAGAACCACACGGGCTTGTAACCCTGCTTCCTCAATATTTGGCTCATGCCAGCAGGACCAGGCCCACCAAACCAGCCAAAAAGTTTTTGCGCTCCATGTGCTGCTAATGTTAAGCCAATGATGACGCGGAAAATCAGCAGCGCTATATTCGTTGTGACTGTCATACCGTTTTCCCTTTCACCCAGATGCTATCCTCTCACATTGCTCTCAAGACAAGGGGCAGAGAGCAAAAAGAAGGAAGCCAGAGTTTTCTAACCTTTTTCCTTTTCTTGTGGAACTAAGATCATAAGACCTATTTTTAGTTTTCCTCCCCCTGATGATACATTTCTATCTTGTGGCTAATAGCTTTAAGGTTTTGCTGGAGTTCCTCAATATGCGTTTGCACCATCTGTTGATGAGCTTCCAGAAGGGCGCATCGCCTGGCTATGGTGGTGTTCCCTTGCCGCCGCAAGGCAGCGAACTCCTGCATAAGACGAATGGGCATGCCTGTTGCCCGGAGTCGTGTCAGAAACTCGATCCAGGCCAAATCCTTTGTTGCATAGCGACGATGGCCGCTTGTCGCACGGCCAACCGGATCAAGTAAGCCAATCCGCTCATAGTAACGCAGCGTATGAGCACTCAGACCAGCACGCTCTGCAACTTGCTCAATGGTGAGTAGTTCAGTATCCATGAAGAGAGTGTAAAACTTTGAGTGCGCTCTAAGTCAAGAGGAATCTGCAAAAGTTTTAGGAGGTGATCGGTAATCGACAATCGAAGCAGTGAAAAAGGCGACCAGTGATGTCACCAGCCGCCATAAAGTGATTTTTGTCTTAGCGCTCGACTAATCGGGCCAGACGCTTGATACCTTCCTCGATCTGTTCTGGCGTGAGGGCGCAGAAAGGGAGGCGGACAAAGCGTTCACCCAGGTTCTTGACATCTTCGCTCTCGTTCAGCGGATCAGAGAAGAAGGCCGTACCATCGGTGAGTACCAGCCCCGCATCTTTTGCACGTGGGAGTAAGTTGTGATAGTTCGACTGCTCCGGGAGGGTCACGCTGAGGAAGAAGCCGCCCTCTGGCTCGGCGAAAGAGATGTCCGGCATATGCGTCTTGAGGGCGCTGATCATCGCCTGCAAGCGTGGGGCGTAGAGTTGTTTCAAGCTCTCAAGATTGCTGGCGAAATAGCCTTTTTTGTGGAATTCAAGCACAGCCGCCTGCGTTAGCAGTACTGGGGCCAGGATTGTATCTTCAGCCAGGCTGGTGAGCCGTTTCACCAGATCGAGTGGCCCAATCAGATAACCGACGCGCAGTCCTGGACTGATCAATTTGCTGTACGAACTCACGGTAATCGTACGTGCCGGGTTTAAGTCGCGCAGCAGGGGGAGCGATTCGCCACTGTAGCGCAGCGTGCGATACGGGACATCCTCCAGCAGCCAGAAGCCGTAGCGGTCGGCCAGCTCTGCCAGGGCCTGTCGCTTGGCTGCAGACATGGTAACGCCGCCAGGATTCTGGAAGTCCGGGATGACGTATAAAAAGGCCGGAGTCTGCTTTTTCAGAGCCTTTTCCAATTCCTCGATATTGATGCCATCATGTTCCTGGGGAATGCCGATCACTCTGGCCCCGCGTCGCCGGAACGTTTTGATGGCCCGGTCGTAGCTGGGCTGTTCGGTGAGCACAATATCTCCTGGCTGAATGGTCAACGCTGAGAATAGATCTTGCAAGTGCAAAGAGCCATTGCCGACCAGCACCTGATCTGGCGATACACCATACTGTTCTGCGAGCATACGGCGCAATGGTAAATAGCCTCCATTATGGCCATATTGGAGAACAGTTTTGCCATCTGGTCCCGCTAACACCGCCTGCACACATTCGCTGAGCAGCGTGTTGGGCAATGCCTCCATCGCCGGGACGCCTCGCGTAAAAAGAATCTGCTCACTACTCACTTGACTTGTCGGCATGCTATTTGTTGCTCCTTGTAAATAGATTTGTCGCTTGAACGATCCCACCACTATGCAGGGGATCTCTATTCTTCTGAATACTGCTTTCGTTCTTACTTATTGTACATCATACAATATTGTGCGTGGAGAGCCAATGCGGTGCAATTTTGCAAGCCAAATGGCGCAGAATTACCTCTTGAAATTAGAACAAATGTTTAATATAATATGCATGTGCCAGAAAGAATAACTCTATAGACGGTCGTTGTAGTTCAAACCAATCAGACTGGATTGTTGGGAGCCATGAAACTAATTACACCTTTAACCGTTGTTTCTATCCTGGTAAAAGATCAGGATGAGGCACTCGCCTTTTACACCGAGAAGTTGGGACTTGAGAAACGCAGCGATACCATTTTTGGTCCTGGTCTGCGCTTTGTGACCGTCGCCCCCAGGGGGCAGAAAAAACCAGAAATTGCCCTGGCAAAACCTGATCTTTCACTGCATGGTGAAGAGCGCGTGCAAGAGCTGATGGGACGCGTTGGTCAGGGCATCCCCTGGATATTTTACACAGATAATTGTCGTAAAACATACGAGAACTTGCTTGCCCGTGGCGTCCACTTTATTCGTACTCCTGACAAGCAGTTGTATGGAGTGGAGGCACTTTTTGAGGACCCATATGGTAATGCCTTTGCCCTGTTAGAAGCAACGCCAGAAGCCCTTTCTTTGTTTGAGAATCGGTGTATCGGAACCGCTGCCTGAGAGAACTGGCCGAACATTATTGCTTCTCTACTCATGTGCAACAGCATGGGATGGTTTTTGCTGTTCTTGGGGCGTGGTGCTATCAGGAGGCGAGCAGGCTCGTATGGGGAAGGGAGAGTTCATATGTTGATGGTACAGGCAGAGGACACCCGGATAACTATAGAGGAGTTACACAATGATGCTCGTTTCTATCATCAGGAGACTATCGAGCAGGTGATTCGGATCATGCGCACACACCTGCACGAGCCTCTCTCATTAGAAGAGATGGCCGATATCGCCTGCCTTAGCCCCTACTATTTCAACCGCGTGTTTCATCAGGTGATCGGCATTCCTCCCGGTGAGTTTCTGGCTACCTTGCGCCTCAATGCTGCCAGACATCTGCTCCTCACAACCTCGTTAAGCGTCACCGATATCTGCTTTGAAGTGGGTTATACCGGGCTTGGCTCGTTTACAACGCGTTTTACGCAACTGGTAGGCGTGCCACCACGTCAGCTGCGTCAGCTAGTGCGCCAGGAGCCTCTGTCTTCAACCGGGTTGCGCAAGAGTGTGCCAGCTCCTCTTGCATTACATGGTCTTTCCGGTCACATTCATACCCTCAGCCCTTTCAAAGGCGCTATCTTTATTGGCCTGTTTCCCAAGCCTATTCCGCAAGCTCGCCCCGTTTCCTGCACGCGCATTCATGCCCCCGGTCCCTATCATCTTGCCCCTGTTCCCGATGGTACGTATTATCTGATGGTGGCCGCGTTCCCGCCATCGGACGATCCACGCACCTATTTAGTGGCTCGCGATGTGCAGGTGGGAGTGCAGGGACCATTGTATATGAAACAGGGGAAGACCAATGGTCAGGTCGATGTAGTCTTGCGTCCCCCTCGTTTAACCGATCCCCCTATTCTCACTGCGCTCCCATTTCTATAATGAGCTTCTCTTGCCTACCAGATCCCGATGATGAGGGGTCTGGTTTTTTTGTTCCACGATGCCTAGCCCAACCGGTACTCTCATAAGCCGTTCGTTACTTTGTTTGCGAATAGTCCGTTTTGTACTCAGGAAATAGAATACGTTTGTAACAACAACACAGAAATGGAAAACAGTTGGAGAAGTCTATGTCAGAGTGTAACCTGGAGGAAGTCTCTGTAGCGTCATCGGCCATGCAGGCGGAAACGGTGCCTTCCCGCCTGCCCAGTTACCACCCCTATCGCTGGGCCTTTGCAAATCAAATATTAGATGTTGTGGATACTATTACCGGTGGACGTGCGGGAGTATGTCAACGTTTCGTTACCTATGTCGTCATTGGCGGCTTCGCGGCGTTGGTGAACCTGGCTGTTTTTTACCTGGTATTCTACTATATCAAAATGCCCATTAGTGATGTTGTACACAATGTCATTGCCTCTGTTTTAGCTGCTGAAATCTCAATCATGGCAAACTTTATTCCCAATGACTTTGTTACCTTCAGGCACCTGCCCGGACGCGCCCGCTCGTGGAAGGCACGCTGCCTTCGCTTTCACATCACTTCGATTGGCGGCAGTGTTCTCACATTTCTGATCCAGTTTGGCCTGACACATCTTGGCCACGTCCCTGCTATCGCCGCTGAGGCTGTCGCTTTGATCCTTGTCTTGCTCTATAATTTCTCTTTCCACCATATCTTTACCTACAGGCACGTTGAACTCAAACCTGCCAATTCGTAGATGTCGTTTCTTATTCACAACAAAAACAGGTAGGCAATGCTTGCAATAAATCAGCATTGCCTACCTGTTTTTGTTCGTTGCTTATGCCCAGCGAATCAGGCCCAACTCGTATTTTTCTGTTAACAGTGGATGCGATGGCACAACGCGGATGTTATACGCGATGCTGCCGCTCTCCTCTGGTTGCAGGTGAATGTCATATCTGTAAGAGCCATCGAGTTCGCGTTTGGTAAAGCTCATAGGCCGTGTAAACTGTGGCTGTGCCAGTTCGTCCTTGATCTCTCCATAGACCAGTTCAACGCAGATATCATCAGGACTCATGCCCTCCATACGCACCCAGGCATGGACATCGATGCCCTCGCCGAGGCTGAGCTGTCCATCGCGGCGTCCATCCACGTAAAGTTCCAGCTTCCGCCAGTTCTCGCGAATGTGCTCCTTCCAATGGGCCAGAATGCGTGCGCGGTCGTAGTTATTTTCGGTCATCCCCTTGCTCTGTTGGATTTCGGGGACGTAATAGTTAGTCGTATACTCTTTCACCATTCGGCGCATGCTAAATTGTGGCGTGCAGGTCCGAATAGCCTCTTTCATCAGAGCAACCCAGCGATGCGGGACGCCATCGGACCCGCGATCGAAGTAGGTAGGGATAATCTCTTCTTCAAGCAGGCGATAGAGTGAGAGGCTATCGGCTTCGGCCTGCGCCTCTTGATCGTGATATTCTCGCTCCTCACCGATGGCCCAGCCGTTCTTGCCGTTGTAGCCTTCGGCCCACCAGCCATCGAGAATGCTGCAGTTTGGTTGACCGTTGAGCGCTGCTTTCTGTCCACTGGTTCCGCTGGCCTCATAGGGACGGATCGGGTTGTTGAGCCAGACATCGGTGCCTGCAACAAGGTAGCGGGCCATATCGATATCATAATTCTCCAGCAGAATGATCTTGCCCTTGAACTCCTCGCTGCGTGAGGCACGATAGATCTGCTGGATCAGCGCCTTGCCCGGTTCGTCAGCTGGATGGGCTTTCCCTGCGAAGATGATCTGCACTGGTCGCTTTGGGTTATTGAGAATCTTGCGCAAACGGTTCAGATCACGGAAGATCAGAGCGGCCCGCTTGTATGTGGCAAAACGGCGTGCAAAGCCAATTGTTAAGGCTTCGGGATTGAGCATCTTCCCGAACTCTTCTATCTGGATGGAACCTTCTCCCAACCGAAGATGCTGCTGTTTTAAGCGTTTGCGTGAATACTCAATGAGCTTCTCTTTCAGTTGCATATGTACGCGCCAGAGTTCTTTGTCTGGAAGGGCATCGATGCGCCGATCCCAGAATGCCTGCTCATCGACGTGGCGGCCCCAATCGCTATCCAGGTAGCGGCCAAACAGTATATTCATCTCCTGTGCGATCCAGGAGAAGGTGTGGACGCCGTTGGTGATATAGTCGATAGGCACTTCGTCAACGTCGATACCGGGCCACAGGAATTGCCACATCTTGCGCGAGACTTCGCCGTGCAGTTTGCTGACGCCGTTATGGTGGTCTGAGAGCTTGAGCGCCAGCACCGTCATGCTATAGGTGGCACCCCAGCCCTGATCCTCACGTGCGACCTCTATAAACTGGTCGCGGTTGAGACCGAGCTGTCCCCAGTAGCTACTGAAGTATTTGTCGATCAGATCGAAGCTAAATGTGTCGTTTCCTGCCGGGACAGGGGTATGTGTGGTAAAGAGCGAGTTGGCGGCGACTACCTCGCGTGCTTCATTAAAATTGAGTCCCGTAGCGACCAGTTCGCGGCTGCGCTCCAGATTGAGGAAGGCGGCGTGTCCTTCGTTGAGGTGCCAGGCGCTAGGATTGATGCCAAGCGCTCTGAGCGCTCGTACACCGCCGATGCCCAGCACGATCTCCTGTGAGATGCGCATTTCTCGATCTCCACCATAGAGGCGAGCCGATAGTTCGCGATCCGCCGGTGCATTGGGAGCAACATCGGTATCCATCAGGTACAGGGGGACGCGCCCAACCATTAGCTTCCAGACTTTCGCATAGATGCGGCGGCCCGGAAGATCGACGCTAATCACTACTTCGTTGCCATCTGGCCCGACCGCCGGGACAGCCGGTGCTTCAGAAAAGTGCAGTTTATCGTAAATTGCTTCCTGCACACCGTCGCGGGTGATGCGCTGGTGAAAATAGCCCTGTGGATAGAGGAAACCTACGCCGACGAATGGTAGGCCCAGATCGCTGGCCTCTTTGCAGTGATCGCCGGAAAGAATGCCCAGACCTCCTGAATAGATGGGAACAGATTCGTGCAGGCCAAATTCGGCGGAAAAGTAGGCGATCGTTGTATTGACCAGCTCCGGGTAGCTGCTCGAAAACCAGGTCTCGTCCGGGCGCGGATGCATATAGTGGTCAAAATCTTTGATCACGCTATCATATGATTGTAAGTATTCTGTCTGCTCTGCGGCCTGTTCCAGCTTGTACGGCTCTACCTCGCTGAGGAAGCGAACAGGATTATGGCCTGCCTGCTCCCAGAGGTCAGCGTCGAGGGTACTATAGAGCGCACGAGCTTCTGGATGCCAACTCCACCACAAATTATATGCCAGCTCATAGAGACGACTGATATGGGCTGGCATGTTAGGAAATACCGTTATACGGCCATAAACTTTCACCGGGTTTGACTTCCTTTCTTCTCCTCCGAGGTATCTGGATAGCGATAGACCATCCATGTCTGTGTGGTTCCCACGCTGCATAAAAGCCTGTGCTGGGAGTTCTGCTCTATCGATGAGTAAGTATGTACAAACGGAGTACAGTCAATGCGCAACATGAACTCTTACTATCAGTATAGCAAATCTAACAGAGTTTTGAAGAGTGGGCAATATCCTTGCAAGAGTACATGGTTTTGCGGACCTGATTCAAGAAGGCAATCTTGCCTTTTTGTGAAAATCAGGTCAATGTACTGTTGTCTTTCTCCCTGAAATATTCTATACTGGCTGTACCGACGCAATACTCTGGCCTGGTGCAATCATTTTCTGGAAGGCGAAACTGTGTATGGCAAAGAAGCGACAATCTTCTCCCTTTCGCACCAGTACTGCTTTCGTCGGCGGCCTGCTCCTACTAGTCGGTTTTTTATGGTTGGGTTGGATCTTCTTCTCACACCATAGTCCGGTATCGCTCTCGCCCTCGACGATCCTCCCCGGTCTGGTTGCCACTCCTACCCCGAATCTGCAGTTTGCGCCGCTGATCGCTCAAGGCATTACGTTGCGCGGAACGGATCAAAGGCCGGCGCTGAGTCGGCAGCAGGCGGTAGAAATTGCCAATCAGCTCGAACCGGATGCTGCCAGTCGCGCGAAGGGGACCGATACACGGTATGCGTTGTTAAGCTATCCCATGACAAAAAACGCTGTGACGCATCCTGCCTGGGATAACGTGGCCGTCTGGTTGGTTCTGTATCAAAAAATACCACAGGGATCAGGTGATACCTCTTTTGATCCAAAATCTCCTGCGCAATCTTACCACGACCTCTATGTCTTTTTGGATGCAAACAGCGGTCAGGAACTATTCTCGCTCTGGGCATAATGCGGCTTGATGGAGTATTTTCCCTGTAGGTTTCCCACTGGCGAAAAGGAGACGGCACCCTCTGTCCATGCAGGTGCCGTCTCTCAAGCTGCGCGGTCTTGTTGGTGCTATTGCTCCTGATGCATTTTTATCCAGTTATGACGGAGCGCATAGACAACTGCGGCGGTACGATCATTGACGGAAAGCTTTTTGAGAATGGACGTGATGTGATTTTTCACCGTCTGGTCGCTAATTTTGAGCGCTTTGGCAATTTCTTTATTGCTATTGCCACGGGCGATATAGTCCAGAATTTCTATCTCGCGGCTAGACAGAGGTGAGAATTGTTCTTTTGTCTCCTCTACTTCTAGCTCTTCCGTTGCCAACTCTTTGAACGGCTTGAGATCGCGTGTGATATTTTGTGGCTTAATGAACACATCATTATTAATGAGATACTGGCCCTGGCTCACTTTGTGGATCGCCTCTACTAGATCGTCAGGAGTGATATGGCGTGTATAATAGGCGGCCACTCCTACTTTGATCGATTGAAATAGGCGTTCTTCATCTTCAGATGGAGCCAACAGAATGATCGCCGTCTGAGGAGATATCTGACGCGCCTGTTGAGCTATGTCTAATGGATCTGATGACTCCAGGCCAGCATTGATCAAGGCCACGTTGGGAGTACTGGTGCGTATCAGCTCATAAGCTCTTCTAGCATCAGTGGCCTCGCCCACAATCACACAATCCTCCCTGTGTTCAAAAGCCGCACGAATACCCTCACGGTACAGAGGCTGATCATCAATAATGATGACACGTATTGTTTCCATAAAAAAACCTTTGTAGAAGAGCTGGTACGATGGATTGTTACCTGTCCAGGCTCTTGGTCTGTAACTACTTCTCAATGGCGATGCAGAAAACCCGGTGCATAGATGCTTTTTCGTCAATGAAACGAGCAAATGATCCTGTTAAAGAGCATGCTATGCATCAGGAGAGCGGCGAACCACGGTCAAGCCGCAAATATGTTGTATGTGATAGAATACTTTTCTTTCTGAGTGGGACACAACCTATTATACACATAAAACAGGTAGCGAGCAATCAGCATTGAGAAGAGGTTCCCTGGCAATAATCAGGGAGTGGCGCAGTCGTTCAGAGAGGGTGGTGACTGGGCAGGCCAGAAGTGGTGCTGATTGTAGAGGTAGTGGCGGCCTCTGACCTGCACTATGGATGAGATTAGATGCGATTCAACCTGCGTAGCGTGCTATTTACCCCCACACGCAAAGAGTCGATCACTCCTTGTCCGGTGACGGCGATGGCCTCGTAGCTGGGAACGCGGTATGGATTGAGGTATTTTTCTAATACGGAGACGGGCAGGACATCTTGTAAATCGCGTTTATTCCATTGCATGACCAGCGGGAAATCTGCCACATCCTTGTTCATTCGGCGCAGTTGTTCCTGCAATTCGTTCCAACATTCGATATTTTCTTGTAACTTGCTCGCCTGCGAATCTGCCACAAAGACGACGCAATCTGCACCTTTGAGGACCGAGATACGTGTTTGCTGATAGAGGATCTGGCCGGGGACAGTGTAGAGTTGGAAACGAATATGAAAGCCATGCACTTTCCCCAATTCCAGGGGGAGCAAGTCAAAGTACAACGTACGTTCAGTTTCTGTATCGATAGAGACCATATCGCCTACATCTTGCGGATTGACCGCCTGGTGGATATAGTGGAGGTTGGTTGTCTTTCCACAGAGGCCAATACCGTAATAGACAATTTTACAATTGATCTCTCGTTTTGCCATGTTGATTAGGGACATATCTACTAGCTCTCCTGCCCGCTCGTACGCG
>JAICIM010000278.1 GCA_025928885.1 Ktedonobacteraceae bacterium
GTTCGATTGCCCAGAGAAATGCCTCTGTGCTTGTTTGCAATAATGATATAAATGATTGTGTCCGTTCCATTTACTCAATGCTCCAATTGTAGTCGATATCTATATCATAGGTCTTCTGCCGTTTTTCTGCAAGAAAATAACGTTTTCTTTCTCTTCATGGAAGCAGGGTGTGATATACTCGTTAATAACCGGTCCTGATACTGCCTATAGAGGTGAGGAAGAAGCTGCGGGGTTTCAACCCCTGCGGAGTGTCACAACTTAGTAGTGATCTGTGAATATTTTTAAGGAGTACACCTATGGCTGTTGCTCATGTCAACGAAGACGAGAAAGCACTGATCGAGGCGATTCGCGAACTGGCGCAGGAGCGGGTGGCACCACGAGCCGCCGAGATTGATCATACGGCACAATTTCCCTGGGACATCAAAGAACTGCTGGCCCAGCAGGATATTCTGGCGATGCCTTTCCCGACCGAGTATGGCGGGATAGGCGCGAGCGAGCTGGTAACCGTGATGGCGATTGAAGAGCTGGCCCGTTGTTGCGCCACCACCAGCCTTATCCTGGCCGCACAACAACTGGGCGCACTTCCCATCATGCTCGCTGGCACCGATGAGCAGAAACGCAGATATTTTCCACGCCTCGCCAGCGGCGAATGGCTGGCGGCGTTCGGCCTGACCGAATCCGGCTCCGGTTCCGATGCAGCGGCAATGAAAACACACGCCGTACGGCAGGGCAATAAATACATCCTCAACGGTTCCAAGCGCTTCATTACCAACGGCGGCCTCGCTCACGTCAATTCGATCTTTGCTCTGACCGATCCCAACGCCGGCACGCGTGGCATCAGTGCTTTTATCGTGGAAGACGACTTTCCGGGCTTTGCGGTCGGGCGCGTCGAAGATAAGATGGGGATCAAGGGATCGCAAACTGCTGAACTGATCTTTACGGATTGCGAGGTGCCGGCTACGAATTTGCTTGGGCGCGAGGGTGAAGGCTTCAAGATTGCGATGATGACGCTGGACCGCACACGTCCTGGTATCGGCGCTCAAGCGCTGGGCATTGCTCAGGGGGCGCTCGATCTGGCCGTCTCGTACTCTAAACAGCGCGTTCAGTTTAATCGTCCTATCGCTGAAAATCAGGGCATTCAATTTATGCTCGCGGATATGGCAACCAGGGTCGAGGCGGCTCGCTTGCTGGTCTATAATGCGGCGGAGATGATTGATCGCGGCGATGCCAGCTTTGGCAAATATTCCGCAATGGCAAAGATGTTCGCCTCAGACGCCGCCATGTCCGTCACTGGCGACGCCATTCAAGTGCTGGGCGGGTACGGTTACATGAAGGAGTACCCAACTGAGCGGATGATGCGCGATGCCAAGATCACCCAAATCTACGAGGGAACGAATCAGATCCAGCGCCTCGTGATTGCCCGTGCGCTCCTCTCAGAGGCGCTCTGATGCTGTTGTGAACATGGATGCTGTGGGCGCGATGAGCAATCGCGCTCATTTTTTTACGCCTGCTGAATGGGGAAAGTGGCAAGGCCCGCGTCCCCAATGTCGCCATTTTTGCAACTGCAAAGAGGCTCGTACGTCCAACATATACAGAAGGATTTGCTCAGCTTTTTTCTGTGCAAGCCTGTGACGATTTCACGTTTGCAGTATCTGACTGGCAAGAACAGGATACGAAAGGATCAAGCGAATGAAGGATACATGGAGGTGGCTTATCGCAGGAGCTATCCTCATGATGTTCGTCAGCGGCTGTGGCTCTCATCGTGCCAATGCCTCAGCAACCACGCCCAAGCCCACCGTCTCTTCTGGCACAACCCCGACCGCGACAACTCCTATTACAACACCCCATGTTGGCACCGTCAACGCTCCTGTCATCACGACCGGATGTGGGAAAGCTGCTCCAGCCTCGCCGGGAACGTCGGTGGATGCCACGATAAGCTCAGGAAATATGCAGCGCAAATATCGGCTCCATGTCCCTGTCGGCTATGATCCACAGCGGCCCACCCCGCTGGTGCTCGATATTCACGGTCACGGCGGAACGTCTGCCTGGCAGGAGCGCAATACTAACTACTCCGTACAGGCCGATCAGCAGCATTTTCTTGTAGTCTATCCCCAGGGTGTGGTTGGGCCTGACGGCAAGACCGGTTGGGCAACTGGTGGAAGGACGACTCCCAACGTCGATGATGTCTTATTTTTCAGTGATCTGTTGACGGCGCTCCAGCAACAATTGTGTGTGGACTCTCATCGCATCTATGCGACGGGTATGTCTAATGGTGGTGGCATGACAAATATGTTAGCCTGTCGAATGTCCGGGCGCATCGCCGCGTTTGTGCCGGTGGCGGCTGCCATTTACCGCATGGTTGGGGGATGCCATCCAACGCGACCGGTGCCATATCTGGAGTTTCATGGGACGAGCGATCCGTTAGTCTATTACAATGGTGGCCCTGCTCCGGGCTTTTTGCCAGTGATGCAAACGATGCAGGAGTGGGCGGAGCGCGATGGCTGCACCAGTGGTCCCACGGCCTTTTTTCAAAAGGCTGACATCACCGGCTTTAAATGGACTGGCTGCCAGGGCGGTGTAATAGTCGAGCATTACCGCGTTCAGGGTGGAGGTCATGCCTGGCCCGATGCGACAATGCCCTCTCCCAACGGGGTCGTCACCCACACCATTTCAGCAACAACTCTTGGCTGGCAATTCTTCCAGCAGTATCGCCTGCCCTGATCAATGTTGAGCAAGCTGCATTGCGTCATACTCAGCGATAAATTCCGTGAAGTTGTACGCTGGTTGGTATCCCAGCATCTGTGCTGCCTTTTCAATGACATAGACGCGATCAACCCTGGAGGGCAGCTGCCAGTTGTAGCGTGCGAAGAGCAGGTCGATATGAGGGAAATAGTGGCGTAGCACTGTCGGAGCCTCACGGAACAACCGGGTCGTGTCGCTTTGCTGAAAGGGAGAGCGTGTAGCGATATTGAAAGTGTCGCAATGGATCTGCTGATTGGTGACTGCCAGCACGTGGGCCGCAGCTGCGTCGCGTACGTCCACGCCTCGATACAGCCGATAAATTGCTTGCAAGTATGGTGACTGGGTGAAAAAGCGCCCGATGCGCAGGCAGATCGTGGGCAGGCCCATATGCCATGCAAAGTGATGACAGAGCTTTTCAGCCATGATTTTTGTATTGTCATAGATATCGCGCGGTCGTGGCTGAAGCTCTTCCGTCACCCAGACTGCTCGATCGGACGGCACCATTGCCCGACCATAGAGCGAGGTGGTACTAGTGTAGACAAAGCGTTGAATGCCAGCCTGCACGCCAGCTTCCAGCAAGTTGAGTGTGCCGGTCACGTTGGTCTCGATAAAGGATTGTTGGGAATGCGTGGCGAGCTGAGGATGATGCAGCGAGGCGCTATGGATGATGGCATCCATGCCTTTTGCGAGATGAAAAAGCCTCGCCCGAGCGGTGATATCGACGATATGTTGCGTCCATTTCCCTGGTATCCTATCAATGCCGACCGGCTCATGCTCGACAGCAAGCTGCTCAGCAATTGCAGCTCCCAACAGTCCCGAACTGCCTGTAATCAAAATGCGCAAGACTTCAATCCTCCTGTTGTATTCGTGTGATGTATTACGCATTTTTGCTTATATGTAAATACATCGCACGAATACGAAAAGCGTATTATCCTTCTGTCCCGTACTGCCAGGAATGTTGATACGCCACCTGTTCCGCGCTGAGCGTATCAAGCCGGATGCCAAGCGCCTGCAATTTCAATTGGGCAACGCGCTCATCGATATCTGATGGCACATCATAGACGCCCGGTGTGAGTTGATGTTGTGCGTTCAATAGGTAGTGCGTGCAGAGCGCTTGATCGGCAAAACTGAGATCCATGACGGCGGCTGGACTGGCCTCGGCTGCGACCTGCCCCACTAAGCGGCCCTGAGCTAGCAGGTAGACCGCGCGACCGTTGGGCAACTGGTACTCGCTGAGATGTTCGCGAACTTCTTGCTCACTGGTAGCAAGCTGATGCAACCCTGCCACGTCGATCTCAACGTCGAAATGGCCGGAGTTCGCAAGCAGCGCACCATCTTTCATGGCCAGGAAATGCTCTGTGCGGATCACTCCGGCCATACCGGTCGCGCTCACAAAGATATCGCCAAGCGGGGCAGCTTCGGCCATCGATAGCACTTGCAGGCCGTCCATCACCGCTTCGAGCGCCCTGGTTGCGTTGATCTCGCACACAATCACTCGCGCACCCATGCCACGAGCACGCATAGCGATGCCGCGTCCGCACCAGCCATAGCCAGCGACAACCAGCGTCGCGCCTGCCAGGAAGGTGTTTGTCGCTCGCAGGATGCCGTCGATGGTGTTCTGTCCAGTGCCGTAGCGATTATCAAAGTAGTGCTTGGTTGGCGTATCGTTTACGGCGATGATGGGGAAGCGCAACAGGTTATCGGCGGCGAGTGCTCTGGTCCGCACAACTCCAGTCGTGGTCTCCTCAATACCAGCGACCACGCTGCCTCCTGCCGGATTGTTGTGGAGCGCAACGATCAGGTCAGCGCCATCGTCCATTACCAGATGCGGATCGATGGCAAGCGTTTGCTTGATGTGGCGCTGATAGGTTGGTAGATCCTCGCCATAGTGGGCGTAGACATGGATGCCATCTTCAGCCAGAGCTGCACAGACATCATCTTTTGTGGACAACGGATTGGAGGCGCAAAGAGCAATCTCTGCCCCGCCTGCCTGAAGGGCGGAGAGCAGCACGGCGGTCTCGGTGGTGATATGGAGCGAGGCTGCGATGCGCTTGCTGCGAAACGCCTGTTCGGTGGCGAACTCTTCCTTGAGCTGATTGAGCACGGGCATATGGCGAGATGCCCATTGGATGCGCTGATGGCCGCGTTGAGCCAGCGCGAGATCACGAATATCGTAACTCACGAATTATCCCTTTCATTGGCTATTTACGATTGATTGATGGAGAGCTAGGCGACGCGATGACTGCCGTTGGTCTTCCACAGCCGACGCTGTTTGCGCTCCTCCCAGGCCAGCCAGTCGTTCTGATGAGAAGGCGCAGCAGTGGGCAGCGCTGGCAGTGGCGTGGCGAAACCCATGAGGCGCTGATGGGCGAAGTAGCCGCCAAGCACGGCAAGCAGAGCAGGGTTAGCACTTATCACCGCCTGAGACGATGCGGTCAGCGTGCCAGCCAGTGCTTCCTGGTCGTCATGAAGAACGAGAATAGTCTCCTCCGCCTGCATGCTCTGTTCGACGCGTGTATATTGATAAATGGCACATCCCCGCTCCTGTGCTTCCATGAGCAGAGGGGCGAGTTCTGCCTGGATGTGGGCCGGTGCAGCCAGAGCGAGGGAGGTATGAGCCTGCTCGATCATGTTTTGCACCCTTGCCAGCACATGTTGAGCGCCACGCACAACCCAGAACTCGCCGCTGCTGTCGCTTCTGCTCAGGGCGGCGATCGAGGTGGTGAGCGCGTTGAGCGTTGCCTCCATCGTTGAGCGAACGTGGGAGAGGAATTGCTGTGGTTCCTGTGCGCTGTAGCGTGGTGGATCGCCTGGTTGCACGAGCGCCAGCCCCTTCTCCGTTAGTCGCTCCATGATTTCGTAGCTGCGCGAGAGCGGTACCTGCGAATACTTCCCAACTTCATAGCCCGTCAGTGGACCACGTGCGAGTAGCGTATAGTACGCCTCGGCCTCATATTTGTTTAATCCAAGCTGTTGTAACAGTTCAACCGTCGTCATTGCTCTCTCCAAATTAGTAACCCCTGTGATGGTTACTAGTGTACACGGAAACTCTGGAAATTGCAAGGAAGCATTTGATGATTTAGGGTTGACTACTAACAAGTAAACTATTAAAATGATTGCAAGATGATAGAAGAGGTAATTTTGCAAGAATTTATATTGTTACAAACAACAGGGAATGAGAGAACAAATGCAGTTCTCCGGGCCGCAATAGGCATTTTCGAACTGGCTTTCCCGGGGCAGATACGAGCCTGTTATATCGAAGGTAGTTATGCCGACCAAAGTGCGGTCTTCACCAGCGATCTTGATCTGGTTATTGTCTTGAAAGGGGATGCAAGCAGTAATCTGGCGCGGGCGGAAGCGTTGGCCCAACACTGTTGTGCGTTGAGTGTTGTCGAGTTAGATATCGGCGTTGCGGATGAAAACAAGCTGGCGGTTGGCGTGCCTCCCTATTTCAAGATGGGGAGCATACTCATCTATGGTGAAGACATTCGTGATAGATTGCCGCTTGTCGCTTTGTCCCAATGGACCCGCGACCGCATGCATAGTTCGCTCTGGCGCACCGTTCATCTATTCAACCGACCGCCAGTGATACGTTATCCACTCGCTTATCCTGACCCCTCTGGTGAGTTCTACGGTTATGATAGGCGCAAGCTCCGTCTGCCAGATGGTGAGGAGGTGAATTGTACCAGAGACCTTATTCGGTTAACTGGCTGGTCGGCTACGGCTCTTCTGGCATATCGAGCCGGGCGGTATGTGACACGAAAAAGCGAGTGCCACGTAGCATATCGGGAGAGCTTTCAAGACGAGTGGGGGCAATTGTTGGAGGATATCTATGTTTATTGCCGGAACAAATGGCACTACCTGCTCCCAACGGACCCAGCCGAGCGCCGCAAACTGCGCCAGATTTGCGTGAGAACCCTGGCGTTTGAAAATTATTTTCTGCTCGTCTATAAAGAGTTTCTCCTATCCGAATTGCAGGCTGAGGACGTAGAGGGAAAACGTATGGCGTTGTGGGTGTTAGATCAAATTACATATCAAGATGAGGAGATAGAGGGTGTTGTGGCGTCTGCGAAGACCGCTCAGGAGTGAAATGGGTATATAGGGAGTGATTGCGCCTGAGCGGTCTTCGTGCAAGAGCCAATTATCCAACCGGTTTGTTTTCGCGCACCAGCACCTTGTCGATGCGCCTGCCGTCCATATCGACGATTTCAAAGACGAAATTATCGATCACAACTTTGTCGCCAACCACAGGGATTTTTCCGATGTGGGCCAGGATCATACCGGCCAGCGTGTGATAGTTGGGGTGTTCGTTCGCCGGGAGAGATGCCAGGCCGAGCTTGTCGCGAACCGTTGCCTGATCGGTCATAGCATCGATCAGCCAGCTGCCATCGTCGCGCCGGACAAAGGCATTGTTTTCGGGTTGATCGTATTCGTCCTGGATCTCTCCCACCAGTTCTTCCAGCACGTCTTCCAGCGTGACCAGGCCGATTACCTGACTGTATTCATCGATCACGATCGCCAGGTGTATGCCTTTGCGCCGGAAGGTGGTTAGCAAATCGTCTACATGCTGGTATTCGGAGATAAAGAACGGGGGACGAGACAGCTTGCGTAGATCCGCGTCGCCGCCCTGGGCGCGGGTTTGCAACAGATCTTTGGCATACAGCACACCAACGATGTTATCAAGCGAATCTTCATAGAGCGGGAGGCGGCTATTGCCGGAGCTGAGGAACGTCTCGATCACGGCATCCAGCGGCGTACCCACCTCAATCGCTGAAATTTCGGTGCGCGGCGTCATAATCGTGTTTACCGGGCGATCTGTAAAGCGAAAGATGCGCTCGATAAACTCCTCCTCGCCTGCTTCGACGGCACCGCTGGAGGTCGCTTCATGTGTCAGATAGACGATATCTTCTTCCGTCACCTCCTGCGAACGCTTGACGTTTTGCCCGAGCAGCCGCAAAACCAGATTGGACGAGAAGGTTAAGAAGGCCACAACCGGGCTGGCGATCTTCGAGATCGTCACCATAAACGGTGCGACTAGTGTGGCGATGCGCTCGGCTCCCCCAAGTGCAAGACGTTTGGGGACCAGTTCGCCAAGTATCAGCGAGAAGTAGGTGATGAGGACAACGACGCTGCCCAGCGCCAGTGTATTGGCGTAAGGGGCAAGTAGTGGAATGGTTGTGAACCATTTTGCCAGAGGGCCGCTGATGCTGGCGCCGCCGAAAGCCGCAGCAAGCGTGCTGATGAGTGACATGCCAACCTGGACGGTTGAAAGAAAGCGATCAGGCTCTTCCGCAAGATCGAGCGCCTGCTGTGCGCCTTTCTTGCCTGCATCGGCCTGTTGTTGCAGACGGCCACGACGCGCGGACACAATCGCAATCTCGGAGGCGGCAAAGAAACCGTTTGCCACAATCAGCACAAAGATAATAATGATTTCAATGCCCATAAAATCAACCATAAGTATATGAATATCCTTTGCAAAATGGTATGTGAGTGGATACGAATGAATGATTTCTTATCGCCGTTATATTCTAACATAGCCAGCGCCCTACTGAAAAACTGTTCAATCACGAAAACTGCGTCATACGATTGCGTTTTTGGGGGAAGGCACAAAAAAAGAGGGAACAGGCCATGCGCCTGCACCCTCTCTAAAAGCGAAACTATTGTTTGTCGATCGCCTGAGCGATAATTTCCGAGATATCCTCGATCTTGAGCTTTTCTTCCGCCTCCACGCCCTTGACGCCATCCTCAAACATGGTGATGCAGAAAGGACAGGCAGCGGCCAACACTTCGGCGTTGGTCGCCAGCGCCTCGTTGACGCGGGTCTGGTTGATGCGCTTGCCGATCTTCTCCTCCATCCAGGCGCGACCGCCACCACCACCACAGCAGAAGCTCTTGTTCCGGTTCCGGCCCATTTCCGTCACACCATTGCTGTTGAGCACGGTCAGCACCCGGCGCGGCTCCTCGTAGATATCGTTGTAGCGCCCGATGTAGCAGGGATCGTGGTACGTGAGCTTGCGCTTATCGA
>JAICIM010000411.1 GCA_025928885.1 Ktedonobacteraceae bacterium
CTATTTGCCCCGCTCCATGCGGGCCACAATGGGTGATCCTCTGACCCAGCACTTCCAGGACGGGACGGGCGCGTTCCAGATCCTCCTGCTCCCCTCCAACCATAATAGAGAGCGTACCAGCACTGGCTCCCACGTCACCGCCGCTCACCGGCGCATCGAGCACATGCACATCGTAACGCTGCGCTTCACGCGCCAACCGTTGCGCTGCTGCTGGCGCAATGGTACTCATATCGATCAACAAAAGATCTGTGTGCGCACCCTCTAAAAGACCAGCGGGGCCGGTAAAGACGCTTTCAACATCAGGGGTGTCGGGCAACATGGTAATCACGATATCGCAACGCTCCGCAATCTCTCGCGGCGAGGCTGCGGCACTTGCCCCCGCCCGCACCAGCTCGTTGACAGCTGGAGTGCTGCGATTATAGGCACTCAATCGATATCCGGCCTTGAGCAAATTATGCGACATGGGTTTCCCCATAAGACCCAGGCCGATAAAGCCGATATGCTCTGCCATAAAAAACCTCCCGCCAAATTTATGAGATCGATCGTCCCGTCACGGCACCTGTATGCGGCTCCAACCGTAGAGTCCCACCAACGTCCCCTTCTCGATCGTCAGCGCCTGATGCTTCTGGCCGCTCGTCAAATCGCCGTACCAGATGGCCTCGTGATCGTCATAGACGCCTCTGGCAACCAGGGTATAGCCAAACGGGGCCACCGTGATAGCCCCGGACGGAATCAGGCCACCACCCGGCACCACGTCGTCTAAGATGGCCTGATCCTGGCTCTCATCGGCTCCCAGCCTGGCCACCTGATACTTCCCACCTGTATAGGCAAGGACCAGCGGCGAGGCATCGGCAGCATATCCAATCAGCGGCCCGGATTGCGGGCGCAAGACATGCGCATTCGTGCCATCGCTGTTCACCACAAACAGGCCGTTCTGCTCCTGCTCACAAACATAATAGACCTGCGCTCCTGCCGGACTCAACCAGAAGCTCTTCCCGCTGGCACAGGCAGTCGTCACCGGCTGCACCTTGCCATGAGCAACATCGAGGCGCTTTAACACCCCGGTCGCGCCATCCTGAGTGTCGAGGTAGTAGAGATAGCCGTCACGGTAATATTGCAGATACAACACGCCTGATGCCACAGATGAGAGACGAGAGACTGTTCTGTTTCGCACATCAATCTGGACAATTCCCTGCGCCGTACTCACAAACACATAGCGATCATCGGTACTCCAGACGGCGTGGCTCTCGTCGCCCGCAACGGTGAACAGCGAGGTCGTGGCAGTCAGCGAGCGCAAATAATAGGCCGTTTGTTTGCCATCAAACATACGATATAACAGTTTCGTGCCATCGTGAGAAACCTCTACCGGTGTCAGCAAGGTCGTTGGATCTTGCGCGGCCACCAGCACAACACTCCTGTCTACCTGTGGATCAAACAGGCTGATCGTTGCCTTGCCGTCCTGAATAGAGGTCATGACTACCGACGACCAGCGATTGGATGAAGTAAGGGCCGGTGGGGCTGCGAGAGGATGCGCAAACGGCTTTGGCTGGCTAAAATAGCCAAAGATGGCCAGAGACGCAAACACGATTACCAGCACCGCCACCAGCGAAAATATGGTCCGCCAGGGCATACGAGCACGCTGCCTGCTACGTGCTATTGCAGGCAGAGGCGCGGCATCATGAGCAGGAATTTCTCGCTCGACAACAGATCGAGAGTGGACCGTTTGGTGGGTATCACGTATCGCATACAAGATTCGGACCTGTGTAGAAGGGACCCGCTGTTCAGCATCTACCAGCACGTCATGAAGGACGCGCCGTTGCAGCGCACGCATCCGACGTGCTTGCGCCAGAGCAGCAGTGCAGGTTAAACAGCCCGGCACGTGCGCACGCAACTGTTCAAGCAACGGCTCCTCCTGCCAATCTAGCAGCGTATTCTGCTCCCCATCCAATACATCGGCCAGGCGCAGGCTGTGAGAGCGCAAAGGGCATGAAGGCAGGCCCTGCCTATTAGTATTGGAAGTCTTATCTCTCATCCTACACCTTCCTGATTGAGGCCAGCATATATACGACGAAATGCCTGACGTGAGCGCGAGAGGCGGCTACGCACGGCAGAGAGCGAGTCTTGTAGTATCTCTGCAATTTCGGCATAGGTAAAGCCCTCCGCATCCAGTAGCAGACACTCAGCCGAAGCGGGAGGCAATTTGGCAAGCACCTGCCGCACCAGATCAAACTCGACAATATGCTCCTCGAACGGTTCCTCGAAGCCTAAATAGTCCTCGCCTGCCTCACCACCTTCATCGTCATCTCGTGGTAACGCGGTCAATGAGACCACGGAAACATGTTTGCGCCGCCTCCATTCGCTCCGTAGCAGATTGAGCGCGATACGATATAACCAGGGCGCAAAATGCAACGTCTCTCCATTCATACGCGGCAAGGCACGGTATGCAGCAAGAAACGTCTCCTGGCAAAGATCCTGCGTCAGTTGTATATCCTGTGTCAGCCCATATAACATGCGTCTGATGCGTGGCTCATATGAGATGACCAGGCTCTCAAATGCTTCCACCGATCCCTGGCAGGCTTCGACTACCAGCCTGGACTCATTTTCGATGGCGTTCATATACTTCCACAAACAACTGAGGAACGACCCCATGTCCTCCATAGAGATAAATGCATAGATCCATTCATTTGTCTCGTTTCAATACTTATTCAGGCAAATCGGCCAGCGAGGAGGTAACCTCTACATAGCGAGCGAGGATGAAGATCAGGTCGGAGAGCCGATTGAGATAGCGCACGACCTCGGTATTTTGAATCACGCCATCGTGCAGCAACTTCACAGCCATGCGCTCCGCCCGGCGAATAATGGCGCGGGCCATATCCAGCGCCGCACCGTCCAGCGTATCGCCGGGGATAATAAACTTATTGGGGATCTCGACCGCACTCTGCAATTCCGTCTCCACCTGCTCCAGGTGCTGCACGTGTTCAGCCGTCATTCGTAACCCCATCTGCTCGTACTGTTCAGGCGGCGTTGCCAGTTCCCCCATCAACAGATAGAGTTCCTGCTGTATGCGATAAATGATGTCCTTCACCTTCTGATCGCGTGCCACTGCCCGGGCCAGTCCAAGCGCGGAGGTCGCCTCATCAACGGTGCCAAACGTATCGGGGCGAGGATCATATTTGGGGACGCGCTGTGGTCCCAATAAACCGGTATACCCCGTATCACCGGTCCCTGTCGTTACCTTCGCCATAATCGCGCCTCTTTTCAAGAGCAACATACATGATGAAAGAAAATCGATTCTCGTTTATTTTTCTGCTGTATCATAGCACGAACATCGGGTTTGTGGAGTATCAACCCAGATAGCGATAGGCACGGCTGACGCGCCGCCACTCTTTTTCGCGTCCCCGCACCGGGCGCTCCTCATTCACCGGCTCCAGCAGATTTGTCGCCAGAAAGCGCTGTCGCAGATTCGCCAGATCGATCTGCTCGTCAGAAGGGAAGAAGACGCGGTAGAGCAGGGCGGCCTCAACCAGCGTCAGAAGGCCATCACCGCTGGGAGGCTCTTTGACGACGTTGAGAGGACGGGTATCTTTATTGCTATCCTGTCCCCGCTGCTCCCGTTCATCCAGCAGGCTCTTCATCGTACTCATGTCGGCCAGATAGTGCAGCAACAACCCGGGATCACGCTGCACTTGAGAGCGTAACGTGTATAACGCATTGAGCACCCCGGGCAACACGTCCGGGTCGATGCTCCTCTGCCCGCTTTCGATCTCAGAGACTGCTACCCAGGAGACATGCAGGCTGGGAACAGGCTGGAGATGCAGATTGGGGCGCAGTTCGTCGCGATTGGCTCGTAACAGAATGCCGTGGATCAACGAAACAGCCGCTCCCTGCTCCGTACGGCCCCACACATACACCTGCTGCTCCTGCCAACCGGCCTTGAGCTGCAAGAGCGACGCCTGCGCGGGCCAGAGCAGCAGCGCTTCCAGCGTCCGCTCCACCGCATCGGAGACGGATTCGTTGCCAAGCACAAGGCGCATCGGTGGTCCCCAGGGACCGTTCCGCAACAACACCCATAATGACCAATCGCGAATCGCAAACATGACCGCGCTTGCCGTGACGATCAACTGGCGCGGGACAGCATCGCGAGCGGGCTGCGAGGAGAGCGGTGTATTGGGCCTGGGAACAGATGTACTCATAAAAGCGCGACTCCAGATACCATAGATAGTCTTGATACTATGAATTATTGTGTAGTGTGAAGCACCCCATACAAGTATGCAGGGGCTTCTACAGAATGGGTTCCTCTCCACGCAAGGGAACCGGCTTCTGTGGGACACTTCCTGCCCCAAGAGGTTGATTCTGTTGGAAGCGATGCAGGATATTGCGAGCGGCGTTGTGATCTCGATCCAACTCAACTCCGCAGTTTGGGCAACAATGCCAGCGCACAGAGAGGTCTTTGGGAACCACCGCACCACAACCGCTACAGAGCTGACTGGTAAAATGGGGTGCAACTTTGACCACTGTGCCGCCAGCCTCTTCCGCTTTGCTGGCACAGAGTCGGACAAAGCCACCCCATCCTGCATCTAAAATTGATTTGTTGAGACCGGCTTTGGCTGCCTCTCCATTGGGCAGATACAAGCCGGTTGCTTCGTCCTGTTTGGGTTTGGGAGTTGCCGTCAGGTTCTTGATCTGAAGATCTTCAAACACGATCACCTGATACTGCTGGACGAGCTTGCGCGAGGTTTTGTGATGAAAGTCGCGCCGCCGGTTACGCACCTTGCGATACACGCGAGCCAGTGCTTTCTTGGCTCGGTGTCGTCGATGGCTCCCTTTCTTGCGTCGGTGAATCGTGCGATGGGCGGCAGCAATCTTGTACTCTTCTTCTCGCAGATGTCTAGGATTCTCAATGGCTTCACCCGTCGAAAGCATGGCAAAGACTTTGACGCCCAGATCAACACCCACCTCTTGCTCTGATGGGTGAAACGTCATGGAGGCATCATGAACGTATTCACAGGTCACAATGGCGTACCACTGCTCGCCCTCACGTTTGATCGTGCAGGTCTTGACCTTGCCCTTCATTGCTCGATGCAGCTTGATCTTGATGTGACCGACTTTGCAGAGATGTAATCGATTGCCATGTAGGATCTCAAAGCCGCCCTGGGGATACGTGATGCTGTGATAGCGGTCCCCACTTTTAAACCTCGGATATCCTGGCTCCTCACCATTCATCACCCGGCGAAAGAACGCCTGGAACGCTTTATCGAGCCGACGCAACACATCTTGAAGCACCTGACTATGGATATCTTGATATTCTTCACGTAACTGCTTAATGGCAGGTAGTTGCTCGGCCTGCATGCGATAGGAGATGGAGATGCCGCACCTGCGATAGGCTTCTCGGCGTTCTTCCAGCGCCGCATTGTAGAGTTCTTTACAGCGGCGTAGCATCCATTCCAGCTTACCCGCCTGTTTCTTGGTGGGATAGACCCTGAACTTATAGGCGCGACAGCGCAGATGGGGATCTTTGGGTGCGCGTGCCTTCTTCTCTTTTGTTGATGGGGACGCATCTTTTGTCCGAGACACCTGTTCCTCCTGCCTGCATTCCTCCTTACTTATTCTAGAGTGTAGCAGCAGGTTTGTCAATCGAAATACACCACTCTATCCACTCCTGCCCCATATAAGGAACGCGCCTCCTCTCCCTATGCATCAATGCAGGGGTTGTACGGCGCAAATGGATAATGGATTTGCTCTCGATCCAGATTCCAGCACAATCTTGCCAGTCAGTGACACACTCAGGTACAATATCGATAAGAGCACAGGCCATCCGGGAAATCAAGGGCTGTAGCGCAGGGAGCAGCGTTCCCTCGCATACACGTGGTGTACTTCCCAATAACGAGACCAGCGTACCCATCATTCTGTCAAGAGAAAGGTAGTACGGTGTGAGCAACGATATCTCGCGACCGATACATCTTGAAGTGACCGTCCCACACATAGCGCTCCCATCCATGTCTGAACTGGCAGGTGAGGCGGAAACTGTAATAGAACAGGTTCGTCTGCTGGCAACAGATCCAACTCCCCACGTTCTGGAAGGAGCCTGGGAAGAGCCAGCTACGTATACGATGCGCAAAGGACTGTTTCACCTTTTCCAACGGACCGTCGAACTTCTGCCCAACACGCGCTACCTCCTGCAAATGCTCCGGCCACCTGGTAAAGAAGGAGCAGCCGCGTCCGTTCTCACCGATGAAATCGCCTTTTCGCTTGCCTATCAACTAGCCGGATCAGAGGAGCCGAAGACAAACATACACGCGGGATCAACGCATATCGCCATTCAGTTTGATGAAGAGGGTCTACCCAACAGTTATTGCGTCGATGAAGTTGAAGGCTAAGGAGAAATAGCTTGCCATGCCCGCCTTTTTAACCCACTGGCGCATCCTGATTGAAACGGCACGACACACGCAGGACGCCGGCAGCGATCTCGGTTC
>JAICIM010000001.1 GCA_025928885.1 Ktedonobacteraceae bacterium
TACTTGAGCCAGAGAGGAGTAATGGACAATGGTTCCGCATGACGATTTTACCCCGCATGGCTATCTGGATAATCCCTATCATAGCTGGAAGCTCAATCCCAGCGGCGTGTTACGCTCACGTATTCCGCTCGGCATGGGATGGCATGTACCCAACCTGGGCAGCTACGCCCGCAACCAGTTTCAGTACACGGCTCACCTGATGATCGGCCTCAAAATTGGCAAGATGGTCTTGATGATCCCTGAAGACTTTAAGCGTCATCACTGTACGATTGTGAGTCACCTGCATACGAAAAATCGCTTTGAATATACCTGTACCATCCCGAAGTATCAATTGACCCTCACCGCACGCTATTTCCTCGTCAATGAAGATGCGCTTGGCTGCATTCTCACCTTCGATGCTCAGATAAAGCAGCCTCTATCGATCACCTGTTATCTGATCCATATGCATACGCATAATCCCCACACCAGCCGCCTCTGGGAGCATGGCCTCTACGCTATTAAAGGGCCAAATGAGGGAGTCGCTCTGCTTGGGTTGGCCAGTGAGGGCGATGTCTTTGTTCATGGCATGCGCTCCGCTGATGCTGGCCCACTGACATTTGGCGAAATGGGCCATGTGGTGGCGCTAGAAGATGCCGCGATCTGGGCGCACGATATCGCCGTTGCCCAGCCTAATGTAACGGAACATGAAGAGAGTACGGGATGGCAGGCTCGAACGGTCGTTGTCCCTGCTACATTGACGCTAGAAGGCGATGCGACGGGGACCACGCATCGAGTCATTAATGCGGTGCTAGCCCGGGGCGTTTCGCAGGATCTATCATATCAGTGCTGGCTCGATAGCATGGAGGAGATTGCGCGTGCCGATGCGGATCATCGCGCCGACGATGAAGATTTCTGGCGTCAAGCGCCTCAGCTCTCTGGCGATTGGCCTGCGAGCTGGCGGCGGGGGCTGGTCTATGATCTGGAGACGCTGCGAATGGTCACGCGCCTCTCTGCTGGCGTGGTGGGGAGCAGTTATGATGGCATGCAGATACAGGCACCACGCCTGGTGCTGGCCGAGGCGGCGATGGATGTCCTCTTCTTGAGCTATGCCGATCCCGCCCTCGCTGCCGAAGTGATCCTGGGACATTTCGAGTCGGCTCCACGTCCCAATCTGCCCTGCATGCGCGAGGATGGCAGCTACAATATGGTTGCCGACGACGGGGAGGTCTGTGGCACCGCGCCCGAGTGGGGCTTCCCTATCTGGTGCTGCGATCAGTTGTTCCGTCGAACGGGGGATCTACACTGGCTGCGTCGTCTCTATCCGGGGGTGGCCGCCTATATTCGCTGGTGGCTGGAGCATCGTCGTGATGCTGAAGGATGGCTCGTATACGAGTGTTCCTGGGAGAGTGGGCAAGATGTGTCGAGCCGCTTCGGTCCTCAACAGACCGGCGGCTCCATCATTCAACATGTGCGCCCGGTCGATCTACAGGCCAGCATGGTACAGAGTGCGGCAATCCTGGCTTCCTGGGCCGCGTTGCTTGCTGAGGCGTCACCAGATGATGCAGCTGCCGCACTTGCTGCCAGCGGAACCCCGATCGATTTTGCGGCGGAGGCGACGCAGTGGAGAACGATTACTGATGAATTCACCGTCAAGACGCGGCTCATGTGGCAGGATGGTTGGTTTCGTGATTACGACTCGGCAACCAAAGAGTGGTCCACCCAGCAGGATACGATGCATCTGGCCCCCATCTTTTGCGGCGCAGCCGGTTGGGGACATATTGAGCAGTTGCGCCCGGCTCTTGTGCAGCCACCTGGCCATAGCGGCTGGATGCCGCTTTCATGGCCTCCTGTGGTGATGACGCTGGTAGGAGCAGCCGCAGCTGCCGAGATGCCTGTTGATGCTGCCGAAATCGCGGCGCGTTTTATCGATGCCTCGTATCGCAGCACGGATAGTCGTGAGGTCGATGCACATGGCGGATTGCCCGGCGTGACGCGCGAATATCGGCAACTTGCCACGACTGGCAAATGGGGCGCTCAAGAATATGTGAACGCAGGCATTGAGGGTTATGGCTGGGGCGCACTCAGTGTGCATCTGCTCATCCGTCATCTGCTCGGTCTGCATGCCACCGATCCCGCAAATCTAACTGTTGCCCCTGCTTTTCCTGTAGCCATGCGCCAACCAGGTGCGACCTATACCGTTGGACCGATCCCCTGGGGGAAGTCTTTGTTGAGTTTCACCTGCCGTGTGAAGGACACGCACGGCTATGAAGCGATTTTGCGTGTGCGTCCTCGTGTTCAGGAAGAGCCAGTCATAGTAGAGACCGAGACACAAGCAGAGACAACCGAAGAGCAAGAGCATCAGTGGGAAGGGGTTTGGGGTCAAGGGCAGACCTTTGCGTTGGAGCGTCCATGATGGCAAACATTAAGAGAAAATCTGGGGCGGCATTATGCGCCGCTCCAGAGTGTTTATTCGGGAAGAGCCTCTTTGTTAAGACGGAGGATGATAGTGTGACAGACAACGCTGCTTGACTTGATCTAGGAGGTTTCCATCAGGGAAAAGAAGGTTAGTATATCTTGGGCAGTGAGTTTCATCAGGTAATATGGTGTCTTGTAAGTTCCAGGCTGCTTTAAGTTGTTCAATGGTAATGTGAGCATTTTGCAAGTTCGCATTTTGTAGATCAACTCCTTGAAGTGAGATAGCCTGTCGAAAATCAGTACCGCGTAGATCTGCACCCCAAAAATAGACAATACGCAGCTCTAACCCACTAAAATCCACGTTCTCAAGATTGACACCATTGAAGACAATGATGGGTTGCACATCCGGCTCTCCATTAATCAGCTGTGTCCCCGCTAGAAAATGCACAAACGAAGATTTGTGTGCATCATCAAGTTGTTTAAGGGCATCATTGACGACGTTTCGGGCCTGAGATCTGACTGGGGCATCTACTTGAGAATGAGGGAGGTCGTGTTTAGAGATCAGATCGTTGATGTTTACCTCGTATTGGGTCAGGAGAGTATCCTGATTATGGGTATGCAGTGACGTGGCTGTGGTGATCCCAACTGCCAAAATAATCAGGAGGATTAGAAGGACGTAGGCCCAACGCAGCAAGAGAGGTGATTTCTTCCCTTGCACAAAAAAATGTGGCGGTAGGTGTGGCTTAAATGAAATGGGAGTGGCCTGGGGAGTAGTCAGAAGAGTTGGGAGACTTCCACTCTTTCTTGCGTTTAGAATCTCCCGAAGGCCCATGACCACATTGTAATATGCATCGTTGGGATGGTTCCACTTAGAACTGGTAATGGCTTCCGCATGTTCTGGCAGTGCTTGAAGTATCCGTAGAGGAGTCACTTGCCAATAAACGGGCGATACAATGATGGGAATCACAATAGCTTCCCCGCATTGGTAGCGTTTCAGGGCATGTTTCATCTCCTCATGATAGCAATAATCCGAGGCAATAAAATGGTGACTGACAAGTAGGAGAATAATCTGGGCCGTGTCCAAGCTGGTATGCAGGGCTTGCTCTCGGTCAGTGCCAGCTACTATATCGATATCTGCCCAGAAAGTAATATGTCCCTCCTGTTGAAGAGGGGAAAGATGCTCTTTGAGTTCATTCAGGAATGATTGATCTTCATGTGCATAACAACAGATGACTTTTATGTGTTTCTTTTCGCTATCCATATGAGGGCTATCACCGCCTCCATTGTGCTTTCTTAGCACGCCCTCAACGCATGAAATCGTCCGAGCCTTTCTAAAATAAGAGTGCTTGTCCAACAGGAGAGGGAATGCTCGTTCTCTTGCCATGTATGCTATAGGGAATATACTTTTCGAGGAATGAATATGTTATATAGAAATATTTTAATGTTTCTATTTTACACGTTTTTGGAAGCTCTCTTATCCCCCGGCAACTTGGCATCCATTGTGTCCTTATTCTAGCAGATAACTTCCCGATTCTTCTTGTATTCAGTAGTGTGATGAGACAAATGGATGGGATATAAGTGCTATCACATACAGGTGAAATGTCTCGTGCCGCCTGCTGCCTCTGATGCGCAACCGCTTGATCTGGATGCACTTTCGCGTGAGCCGGTGCAGCAGCAGTGGGAATGGGAAGGGACATGGGGCGAGCCACATGTGCTTCAACTTCCTTGACACAGGGCCTAGCTGACCATATCCTCTGTAAACCAGATGTATCCATCGGGATCAACGTAGACGCCAACTCCGACATGGTTCAACGTCTTGCTGAAAAGATGAATGCGATGCCAGCCAGTCGGCGGCTCATCGACCATCGTTTGCTGGATTTTCGCGGTCCCTTCCCAGGCGGTAGGGAAGGGACCGGCGTAGCCGATGTTTTCGCCGCAATCTGTATACCCGGTAAACCCCTCTGCTGCGATACGATCACACTGTTGCTTCCCATCGGGGCAGGTATGGCTGAAACCGCAATGGTACATATTCCAGCTATGCAGGCGTGCGCCTCCAGAGAGCATTCCGTTCCATTGAAACGGATAGAGGCCGCTGGCTGCCCTATCGCTGTTAATCCTGGTGAACAGCTTTTGCGTTAGCTCGATTTCCTCTGTCGTGAGCGGTGGCGGTGATCCGTAGGGGGCCGCACCTGTTCCAGTAATGGGGATGTTGGTTGGTGTGGCAGCTGTTGGTAGTGGTGTCCCTGGCGTCGCCTGCATGGTTGGCGTGAGTTGTGGTGTCGGCGGTGGCTCGTGGCCCTGGATAACGATGGGAGACGGTGTTGGCTGTTGTGCAACATGCACATTATCACCGCTCCCACTATCGCCTGGTGTGTTATTTTGTGTGTCGTTATTATGCGTAGTATTGTTCAGCAGACGAGGGGATGAGCCTGTCTGAGATGTACATGCGGTGAACAGTACCACGATACTGAGCAATACTAGCAAAATCCAGCCAGATTTTCCCAAAACAACCTTACTCCTCCTAGAGTATTGACAATGACAATTGATCCTCTAGGGAGAGTAACACATACTATTTTTCTCTATGCGGATATATGGCGTCTTTTGGTACTTTTGGGATTCCTTCTGCGGCAATGGAGAAAGTAATTTCAGAAACAGTTCTGCATTGAAATGACGGACCGCTGTCCCCAATCGCTACGCTATTTCTCAGCTATTAGAAGCGACACGAGAGTACAATTGCGCTCATATCATCGGGTTTGGCGCGTACTGTGTTGATACGGTCGTGAGAGCGTTCTATGGAACTTTCGACGAGTAAACGCGCGGTTGCAGTACGTGGCCCCTTTCTCAGAATCTCCTCGATTTCCGCGTCGGTCAGATTATCATGAATACCATCGGTACAGAGTAGAACGCGATCGCCAGGGTGAACGCTGACCTGATCGATGTGGATCGTGGGAGGGAGCGGGCCGCCAAGCGCCTGTGTGATTCCTCCCCTGAGCCGGAAGTAGCTGATCTCGGTGTCTGATAGTTGTTCAGCGGTCGTCGCCTGATCGATACGGAAGGCGTCGGTCTCGTTAATGATCTGGTTTTCTATCAGCTTGGCCAGCAATCCATCGTCGTTGGTGAGTCGTTTGAGCGGCTCATCGTCCCGGAGCAGATAGATGCGGCTATCTCCCACATGCGCGAAGACCATTGTGTAGTGACGCGTCTCCGGGTGGTGCGAGAATGCAGCCAGCGCCACAGTGGTTGCCAGATCGTCGGTGCCAGCTCGTTGCGCCCCAATGGTGCGTACCTGTTCGTCGGCGTCCCGTATAAGCTCTTCGAGAATAGTACACAGATGCAACGCATCGCAATTTTCAAGCAAGGTAGGGATTTTGCGTTTCTTTTGCAGTTTTTCTAATATTTGTCGCCAGCGCTGATGGGTGGCATGGGCGGCTGTCTGTGAAGCAATTTCACCGGCTGCGCTCCCCCCAACTCCGTCAAACACGCCTACCAGTCCTCCTGGCTGGTCGATCAAAATGCTATCCTCGTTACGATCAGGATGACGTTCGCAAGCGAGCGTCCGATGCGCAAAAATGAAATGAGGAAGCGTCGTATTATGATTATGTAGAGCGGTATGAATATGTCGGCTCATTCTATGTTGCGGCATCTTCGTCGCATGCTGCCTTTCAAAAGATGTTTGAACATTGCGTGGACGGGTCTTTCATTGCTGAAGCCCCGCACACATATACTATATACGAGTAAATTGTCTTTGCTTAATCTCAACATTTTCTTTAGATTATAGTACTCTGTACATACATGCTGTTTTGATAACCATCCACTTTCCTGCTATATGTAGCGTTGCTCGTAGCATGATGAGCGAAGCCCTGCACCCCGGTAGAATAAGCTATGCATGCAAGTATAGCAGATAGAAGGATAAAAAGAAAAGGGTTTTGTCCCACCACTTTAGATCAGTTCGCTTATTCTCAGAAAATTCTCCAACACAATTCGTGTATGTCTCTGATAGATGGTGAACTGAGCTGGAAGTTGTTCTGAGAAGGTGTGATACGCCTCAACTCCGAACTTGTCTATTATATCACGTTGTAGCCCGCAGTGATAAAGCCAGTTATCGAGCATCGGTGTATCTAGTTCTATATGATATTGTAGACCATAAGTCCGCCTCCCATAACGAAATGCCTGGTTCTGTGTAATGTCGTTGCTGGCTAGCAGGATGGCTCCCGCTGGAAGATCAAACGTGTCTTCATGCCAGTGTATGACTTTCTGATAGCCAGGCAAACCTTGATAGAGCGGATCGTTCTTGCCCTCCTCGTTCAATGGAATATCGTAGAGGCCCATTTCTGCTGTATGGTGGCGTTTGACTGTACCGCCGAGCACGTTGGCAAGCAATTGCGCTCCCAGGCAGATGCCCAGCACCGGCTGTTCGCGCTCAATGCTTGCTCGTAGTAGCGTCTTTTCTGGTCCAAAGTAAGGATATTTTTCTTCTTCATAAACATGTTGCGCACCACCAAAGGCGATAATCGCGCTATACGGTTCGGGATCGGGCAGCCTTGCTTGATCGACGCGGATAACATCTGTAGCTATGTGATGTTCCTCCAGCAGCTCACCTATATACCCTTCCGGGTTATCTTGCTCATGTTCCAGTAGTAGTATCCGTTTCATCCTGCTGGTGGCCCTTTCATGATCGGGAAATGGCTGCGCTGCCAGTGATCGTTATTTCTACATGCCATTGCTGTTCGGATTCCAGCACCAGCGGCCAGACGAGCGTTGCGCAACTGCCCTGATGGATGCGCTCGAAGCCTGCCTCCGATCCCGTAACCGTCTCGATGGAGAAGCGCCAGAGCGTGGCCTCCTGGTTCACATGAAAGGCGAGATCCTGTTGGAGCCAGGTATTTCCGATATGAAATGAGCTGACCAGCGGAACCTCTCCCGTGCTGTCAAAATGGCTGTTTTCCAGCTTATGACCTGCGATATGATAATAGGCTTGATCGTTGCCGCCACCTCCCAGCAGGTTAAAGTTCCACTCGCTGGCAAAGTAGGTTTGCAAACGCGACTGCCCTTTATTTTCGATGGTATAGCGAACAACCAGCTTTTCTTCGCCAATAGGGAGAAACAGCGTCTTGCGCACCTGGACTGGTATCGGGGTGAGCGCTCCAGCCCGTTTGATCTGACCATCTCGCGATAATTGAACGCTGATCCCACTGCTATTTTGCTCTACAGTTGTCTCGTAGGGCGCTTCAATAAAATTGCCCTGATCTTCATAGCGCATCTGTTCAAACGATTCGAGCGGTAGCCCCGGTGGCAGGAAGTGGTCGATCAGGCTGTTGCGACGGTAGTGGTCAAGGATCAGGTAGCGGTCGAGGCCCGGCTCTTTGGTGCGCACGGTGGTGTGTGGCGACCCTGGCTCTCCTGCTGCCTGTGTCTGTCCCGTTTGTGCGGAGGTGCGTTGCCGCTGCTCAAATTCACGCAGCGTTTGATGGTAGCTCTCCTCGCGTCTGGTCATGATGCTCGTCAGGTTATGGGCGCTGCGTCGTATATCCCACTCGAAGATGCTCCCACCTCGTTGCGGATCAATATAGAGGTTCTGCTGGTCGCTTTCGATGATCAACTCGTTGTAGGTGTCGCGATCAAAATCCGTGAACTCGTAATGCTGCCAGGATGCGTTGCCGTAGCGGATGCGGTCGGCGGCATTTTCCGCTTTGAGCAGGTGATGGTAGATGGCGGAACGTACATGCGTCATATAGATCCCACCAAAAAGGCCGTGCCAGTAGGTATCGTTGGCCTGGGCCTTCCATAAGTGGATCAAGCCATGTTCCTCTGTTGCTCCGGCGGCATACACATGGTCATGGACACGCAACATCTTTTTATGTTGATTGTTTACCTCAGCATATTTTACAAGGAAATTGCGCCAGAAGCCTCCACGCATAAATTGCAGGATCTCGTATTGCCTGTTCTGTTCCAACTGGTGATAGACTTTGCTGAACGTATAGGCTTTTTGGGCAGGGAGCGACCATTCGGTCATCTCAATATACGAGGAGGTAGGAATATAGATGCGCCCCAATGCGGGGTTCGTACGGGCGTATTCTCCTAACGGGATTGTATGTATCCAGTCGCTATTCTGTTCAAGCGCGGTGAAGAACGCCTCAACCCAGCCTGATCTACCATCTGATCCCCAGCAATATGGTCCAGTCTCGGGCCAACTCCCAAACTTTTCTCCATCGTCGCCCATCACCAGAATGCGCTTCCCATCGAATGTTGCCAGGCTGCGGAGCGTCTCGATCGTTTCTGCCACAGGACGCCAGGGGATCGTATAGCGCAAGGCTTTGCTGGTGGCATAGACTTTTAAGACGCTGCTTTGATCCTCTGTCGCGTAATAGCCATAGAGGTCGTTATCTTCCAGACCAACATTTTTAAAATGTACATCATCGAGAATGGTCCACTCTATGCTGGCATCGCGCAGGAAGCGCGGCAATCCCGGTTCCCAGACACGTTCGGCAAGCCACATCCCATCGGGCTTGACCCCGAAATCTTTGTGAACGCGCTCCGTCAGGCGACGAATCTGCCCAGTTTTATCTTCATCGGGGATTGACGGCAGGATCGGTTCATAATATCCCCCACTGACCATCTCCACCTGATTGCGCTGCACCAGGGCCGTCACGCGTTTTAGAAATTCTGGATGTGCCGTTTCTAGCCAGTCAAGCAACGATCCTGTATAGTGAAGGGAGAGACGTATGGTCGGGTGATGTTCCAGTGCCGCGATCATCGGTAAATAGGCATCTTCATAGACCTGTTGGAATACCCACGGAAAGTTTCCCACTGGTTGATGATTGTGAAGTAAGAGGCCCAGATGGATACTGTTCATGCGCCCTGTTGTCATATTCTCCCTCATCTATCTAAACAGCAACATATTTAGAGACCAGCATTCGAGGTTTCCCACACCATCTCTCTTCACTATACCATATCGTGTGGTAGGGCTGCTATCTTCATTCCTGCGTCTGTTGATTCGCCTGTTCTTCATCTCTTATTCGTCCGGTTTTTCTATTGTCTTATACTGAAAATAGAATGTGCTTTTCCGTATCTTGCTTTAAATCTATAAATCATATGCCTGTAACAAGATGTTCAACTATGTAGAAATGGGTTTTGTTGAAGGAGATAGTGATGAGGAATACATCGTTGTTCGGCAAGCGCAGGGTGGTCTCAGTTCTGCTCGCTTGCCTGCTTTTTGTTTGTATGGGAACGAATGTTGAGGCCGCCACACAGCAGCGAACTGTTCCATTGGTGGGACCGAAACGCTATTATCTGGCGTTGGGCGATTCGCTGGCCTTTGGCTATCAACCTGATTGGAACTTCGCTCGTGGCTATGCCAGCGATTTCTTTCAAGAGCTAAGACAGCATGGAACGCAAACCTATGTCAATCTTGGCTGCCCTGGTGAAACGAGCTTTACCATGATTCATGGCGGTTGCTCTTATGCTGTTTTGCGCAAATATCCTTATCTGGGTGCGCAGTTAGATGCAGCTGTGAGCTACCTGTACGCCCATAGTGGTGCTGTCAGCCCTGTGACGCTCGACATTGGAGCGAATGATCTCATCAGTGGCATTAATCCCCAAAATTGTAGCATCGATGCGAATGTGTTTAACGCAGCCCTGGCATTATTTGATACGAATCTCACGCAGGTGATTTTGCCGCGATTGCATGATGCGCTCGTGGTCGGAGGCAAGGTGACGGGCGACCTGATCGTCAACAATTACTATGATCCTTTTCAGAATATCTGTCCGCAGACAGTGCTATATGTGCAGCAGCTCAATCAACATATTATCGAGGATGTGAGCGGCTATGGGATCGTTGTAGACATCTTTAGCGCCTTTGGTGGGAGCATAACCCCCAACCCGAATCTCTGCACCTACACCTGGATATGCAGCGTCTTCAAGGATATTCACGCCACCAATACAGGTTATAGCGTGATGACGACGGCGCTTGAACGTAGGGCAGGATATTAACCTTAAAAATAAGAGATGGAAAAGCATATATCCTTCTTCTATGCTTGTATATGTCATGATGTGTTATAATCCTCGTAAGAAAATTCGCTCTCCTCTCTCTCTTTCCAGAGGCAGATCGATTGCTATGGCGAGATAAGCATGTCAAAAATAAAATTATTGCTGGTTGACGATCATGGACCACTGCGCAAGGCGCTCCGTGAGGGCCTGGAGGCGACCGGGCAGGTGCAGGTGGTGGGCGAGGCCGCGACCGGACAGGGAGCGATCGCCCGTGCGCTTGAACTGGATATGGATGTGATCCTGATGGACGTGCAGTTGCAAGACCCGCTGATCGGTCGTAATGCTCGTAGCGGTGTCGGTGCCGCCGTTGCCATCCGTCGCGAGCGCCCGCGCATGCCAGTCGTGTTTTACTCAATTCAAGATGATGACGAGTACTATCGCGAGTTCCGCGCTTCCGGTATTTTAACGCACTATGCCTATGTGCGCAAAAGTAACTATTTGTTGCCTGGTATGCTTGTTCCACTATTACGCGATGCTGTCAATGGACGGAGCCTGGTTGATCCAGAGATTGAGGATCGAGTGCAGGAGGTGCGCGATCTCGATGAGCAATCTCCCCGCGCACTTTTAGAGCCGAACGAGTTACGGGTGGCCGAACTGATGGCTCAGGGGATGACCAACGAACAAATAGCGGCCCGCCTGAATCTCCACGATAAGCGTGCCGTCAGCCGTACGAACGGGCGTATCTACGCTGCCTGGGGATTGAGCGAGAACGCCGTTGATGATAAAGTTGCGCGTGCCAGAGCAACCTTGATTTATTTGCATAATCGTATGATTATGTGGGATGAAAATGGCGTTGCCCTGATCCAGGATCGCCGGGGCGAATGGGTTCCTTTCTACAAAGAAGAATGATATGTCACTAACCACCTTGCTTGAGCCTGTCTATCTATTTCAGACGATGGCCGTTGCCCTTTCCGTGTTCAATCTCGTTGCCTTTCTCTGGCTCACCTTTACCGTATGGCTCAATAGCGATCGCCGCAGTATGATTGCGCGTGTTGGCGTTGTGGGGCTTGGTTTGGCGGCGCTCTTTTTCTTTATTCACGCTCTGCTTATAGCAAACCCTTTCGCTCATGTGTCGGGTCTGGTTCCTGCCGATTTTTTGTGGCGACTGATCTGGTTGCCCGCTCTGGGTGTACCTTACATCTGGTTTGTGATCGGCCTGCACTATGCTTCGCTGATCAGCGAACAATGGCGGTGTCGGCGTCCCCTGCTCTTGATCAGTAGCGGCCTCCTGGGGTGCGCCGTGCTGATTTCGCTGATCTTCAACCGCAGCACGTTTACCTTTGCCGGGACGATTCGTCTGCTTGCATTTGGCGATGTAGTTGATAGGGCAAATGTCAATCTTTTCTCGCCACTTGTCCTTCCTATGCTCTTTTTGTGCTATCTGGCTTTTTGCGCTATCGGACCCTGGTTTACGCCTGGACGCATGGGCCAGCTCCTGAAGGTGCTCTGGCTGGCCTTGAGTGGACGCATGGAGAAGCGATCGTTGCGCGAGCGCCTTGTCGATGCTTTCTGGGACGGTCGGCGTAACCTCGATCTAGCGGGGGAGCCAGAACTTTCCTGGCATCTAGCACGTCCGATCCTGCTGCTGGCGGCTCTGCTGATGGTTGGCCTTGTCGTCTGTCTGGGGACGTTGAGCGTGCGGTCGATGATTCATTGGTTTCAATTACACGATAGCTCTTCAGCCAATTCGCTGCTGCATCCTCCTGCCACGCTCTCGATGATCCCACCCAATCTGGTGCTGCTCGATATCTTTTCCTCCGGTCTGGTTGCGGTGATCGTCCTGCTCTTTGGCTACTCGATCGTGCGGCATGGTATTCTGATCGAGCGTCCCCTGGCAAGGCGCGGCTTCTTTGAGCAGTGGCGCGGCATCGTCATCGTTGCCACGACCGTTGCCCTCTTCATTGCCGTCTTTATCAAGCTGACGAGTAGTAGTTTAAGTGGTCTCTTGCTGATCACCTCGCTTGCGACGGGCGCGTATGCTCTTTTTACCTGGAGTAGTTATACCGCTCATGATCGCTATATTGCCCTGCTTGGTCCGTTTTTGCGCAGTACGACGCTGCGCTACTGGTTGAACACCGATCTACAAAAGACCGAGCGGAGTATGGAGGATCTGTTCTTTCATCTCTGTAAAGATGTCCTGGATATTCAGTGCGCTCGCCTGATCGTGCTGTCCGGGCCTGCCAAGCGCAGTTTTGATTATCGCTGGTCAAGCGATGATCGCATTGATGATGTTGAGCCACCGCTTGTAAAGGGCAATGGGGCGGCGGTAGCTACTAACCAGCAAGAGCAAAATACTTATGTTGATGAGGCGAAAGCGGCGAATGCATATAGAATTAGAATGGTGCGGCAGGGGCTTTCTACGATCTGCTGGGTGTTGCCAATCTATGATGATCTTGGTCTGGTCGCCAAGTTGTATCTGGGGCCGCGCCAGGATGGGGCTGTCTTCACCAGTGAGGATATAGAACTGGCTCATGCCTGTGGACAGCGTATGCTGGACACGTTGCGTGACCACGAGGCGGTCCTGGCTATTGCTGGTTTGTTGCGTCGTCGTACCGTTGACGTAAAATTGCTGGGAGCGCAACAGAGGCGCGTACTGCACGATGAGATCCTCCCCCACATGCATCTGGCCCTGTTAAAGCTGGAATCGTTGCACCCTTTTGTGCATGCCAATGAGCAAGCATACACACGTGAACCAGATGAGGCCCTCGACGAGGCGATTGGCGCAATTAGCGACGCGCATCGTCGTCTCGCTGCCATGATGCGAACCACAACGACAGGTGCGCCTCTGCGCCTGGAGCGTGATGGGTTGATGCGGGCTATTCAGACCATGATTAATCACGATTTTCAACAGGCGTTTGATGAGGTGCAATGGCAGGTTTCTGAAGAGACAGCGCAATGTATTGATGAGATGGTGCCTCCTGCTATCGCCGAGCTGCTCTTTGCAGCTGTCCAGGAGGCGTTGCGCAACGCGGCACGTCATGGACGCGGTTCTGATGTCCACCGCCGTCTGTGCCTGATCTTCTCGGCATCCTGTCAGCCTCATCTAGAAATCACGGTGGCTGATGATGGCGTGGGCATTATGGCCGCAAGCAGTTCCACGACAGGAACAGGCGGTGGCTTGCTGACCCATAGCGCGTTGCTGGCAATTGCGGGGGGCAGCCTGATGGTGAAAAGCAGGCCCGAAGGCGGTGTGATGGTACGTATTCTTTTGCCTGTTGAAGCGCTGCGCTAATACAGTTATTGGTCTGCTTGTAAATACGGGTTTGCTTTTGCGGCCAGGATAACGCTAAAATCTGTGATAGCAGGAAGTTTTTTGAGCTGTGAAGATAAGGGGGAATGATTATGGGTTCGATCCTCATCACCGGCGCAACTGGCTACATTGGACGCCATCTGGTTGCACGTCTTGTAGAACAGGGTGAGCGTCCTCGCTGTCTGGTGCGCAATAGCAGCCACGCCTCGCGTATCCTGCCCGCCAGCAAAGTGGATCTGGTAACAGGTGATACCATCCAACTGGCCTCGCTAGAAGCTGCTGTCCAGGGCGTTGAAACCATTGTACATGCCGCGTTCGTGACCGCTGACCGCAAGGAGAAACCCGGCTCTCGTTATGAAGAAACGAACGTGGGTGGAACCGCCAATCTGGTAAACGCGGCCAAAGCTGCCGGCGTGAAGCGCATTGTGGTATTGAGCGGGCTTGGCACGAAGCCGGATAAAGCGGGCAGCTATATGCAAGGGCGCTATCTGGCCGAGCAACTGGTCATTGATAGTGGCCTGGGCTGGACCATTATTCGCCCCTCGGTCGTGTTTGGAAAGGATGCTCCTTTCATCAAAGGTCTGGTCGATCTAATTCGCTCAGCTCCCGTTCTACCGTTGATCGGCGGTGGCACAATCCGCTTCCAGCCAATCTATGTGGAAGATGTTGCCACCATCATTCTCAAAGTGCTTGCCGAGCCAGAACGCACGACGAGCAAGATCTATACGGTGGGTGGTCCCGAGCAGTATTCGTTTCGCGAGATCTTTGATGCATTGCTTAAAGCTACCGGGAAAAAACGCCCCAAAGTGTATGCCCCTACCCCTCTCGTTGGCGTTGGCGCTGCTGTGATGGAGGCCGTGCTGCCGAAACCGCCGTTGACAAAGGCCGCTATGGCGCTCTTCTCTTTCGACAACGTGACGGATATCGATAGCGTAGAACGCGATTTTGGCTTTCAACCTATGTCTTTTGCACGCTATCTCCAGGAGCACGGAATTTAATATCATCGCTCGTGCTGCCGTGTTATAATGGGTGCGGAGAGTTTCGTTGTGCTGAACGGGGGAGGATGATGCTCTTTTCTCACCTGTCCGCCCTTAACGGTGATTCATCTAGATGTGTAAAAGTGGATGACGTTTTCTCTCTATGCCATGAAAAATCCAGGTCTCCACGTTATACATTATAAGATGCCTGGACATATACATCGCTCTGATAAAATACAGCTTACTTTTGTTGTGTCAAAATTTTTTATGCTGTCAAATAACTCGAAGCCTGAAGCAGGGATGGAGGGAACCCGGTGACACAGCCTCTTGATTGGGTATTGAAAATGAGTGCCGATTTGCGGCAGGTCGGCGAGATGCTGAAACGTATTTCACAAATGATGCATGAATCGACGCATAGCCTGGAGGTTGCGGTTGAAGGGCGCTATGCCAGCGAGAGTGGCGATCCTCGCGTCCGCTTGCTCAGCGATGCATTGCATGTGAGCCGGGTGGCTGATCTAGAGCTGGGACGGCTCAACCAGTCCCTTCAGCGTATGTCGCAAACGTTACAGGGGCGCAATAATGGCCATAGTGCGACATTCGAGCAACAGGAATCCCTTGAGGCCAGCATTATCCATCTGAAACAGGAGCGCGACCAGCAGAGCGTGTTGGCCGATATTGCTCGAACGCTCAATTCGACATTGGAGTTCGATGAGGTGTTGCGCCTCGTCATGGATCAGGTGATTGGTTTTGTCAAAGCAGAGCGCGGTTATCTGATGCTTGTGAACCTGGCTACCGGCGAACCTGAATTTGCGACTGCACGTGATAAAGAGTCCCGCTCTGTCTCTGAAAGTGCTTTTAGCGAGGCAACGATCAGCAAAGGGACCGTCAAGCGCGTGATCAGCACGCGTGAGCCACTGTTGACCAGCGATGCCAAAATCGATAATGAGCTAAAAGCGCAAGAGAGCATTATGGCTTTTGGCATCCGTTCGATTATGTGCGCCCCCTTGACCGTACGCAATACCTGTATTGGAGCCGTCTATGTTGACAGCCGCCTGAGCGCCGGTCTGTTTGGGCAAAAGCATCTTGATCTTCTGCTAGCGTTCTGCAATCAAGCGGCCATTGCTATTGATAACGCCCGCCTCTTCGCCGATCTGAACCGGGCAATGCAGCAGGTTCAGGACGATAAACAATATATGGATAACATCTTTGCGTCTATTGCAAATGGTGTGATCACGACGGATGCGAGCGGAATTATTACCACATTTAACTATGGTGCAAGCTTGATTTTACACCTGGATACTGCTCTTGTAGCCGAGCGGCATTATCGGGAGGTGTTTAAAGAGAGACCCCAGGTTGGGCTGGTAGAGTTGATTGGCGATGTGCTGTCGCAGCGCGATCAACATCTGCATGGCACCTTTGTTCCCAGCACCGTCGATTGTGAGATTCCTGAGCGCGGTCCAGGTGTCTTTAATCTCAATATCTATGTGTCGGCCTTGCGCGATACGCAGGGGGCCTATATTGGCACCGCTCTCGTGATCGATGACCGCACTGAATTGAAGCGTTCGGAAGCGCAAACCAAGCAGGTGCGACGCGTGTTTGAGCGCTACGTCCATCCAAACGTGGTGCGGGAGCTGATGAAAGATCCACAGGCCCTGAAGCTGGGTGGCGAGACGAAAGAGATTTCCGTCGTTTTTGCCGATATTCGCGGCTTTACCCGCTTGAGCGAAAGTATGGCTCCAGGCGCGGTCATGGATCTCTTGAATCGCTATCTCAAGATTATGTGCGAGGCAATCTGGGACGAGGAAGGCACGCTAACTGCTTTTCAGGGCGATGCACTGATGGCTATCTTTAATGCGCCCCTCGTGCAAAAGCAACATGCCCTGCGTGCCGTGCGGGCCGCCTGGAAAATGCGCCTGGCTGTGCAGCAGTATCAGCAGTCGGAGGGGGAAGAGAAGCTCTTTTCCTTTGGAATTGGCGTCAATACAGGATTGGCAACTGTTGGCAACCTCGGTTCGCAAAATCGTTTGCAAAATTATACCGCGATTGGTGATGCCGTAAATGTTGCCTCCCGCCTGCAAAATAATGTGGCCGACAATAATATTTTGATCAATGATCCTACTCACCTTCAGGTGTATCGTTATGTGCAGACGGGGCAGGCGTTTCCATTGACTGTGAAGAATAAAGCGGCTCCCCTCACTGTTCGCTACCTGATGGGCGTGCATGGAACTGATGCTCCGCTCAAGGAATAAGCGAAGATAGATGCTACGATTTGAGTTCTTTCCGCAGCACAAAGCCTTGATGCTGTAAGCGAATAAAGCCGAACCATTCGTAGAGTCGGTGGGCATGCACATTGTTCTCTTGCGTGTTAAGCATGATGCGCATTACATGCTCACGGGCAAAAAATTGTACCGCCTCTGCCATTAAGCGAGCGCCGATCCCTTGACCACTATAGGATGGGTGGACGGCGATACGGATCAAATAGCCGTAATCGCTATCGATGGCGTTGAATTGATAGCCGACAACCTTGCCTTGTAGCTCGGCGACGACAAAGTACGGATGCGTATCGGCGATATCGGTAAATGCGGTCGTATCGTAGCGCCAGAGGTGCTCAAAGCAGACCTCCTCTATAGCAAGTAGCGCTGCCATGTCGTTGTCTTGTCCTGGTTGTAGAGAGACGGGGCGAACGATGACCTCTTGATTGCCGCTCGTGGGAATGCCGTAGTCGTATTTGTCGTAGGCATAGAGGAGACAGTGTGGTTTGAAACCTCGCTTCCGCAATGGCTCTCGGAGCCAATCCTGTTGCAGATCGTTGCCGGAGTAATGCAGAGCGTGAACTCCCCGGGCGAGGAGATGTGTGGAGAGCGGTTCGAGGAGCTGATCGAGGATGGCGAGATAGGCGTTGCTCTCTGCCCAGCTGACGCCAAACCCGCCTATCCAGCCAATAGGCGGGTTCACCGTCTGAGATAACAGGATGCCATGCAATGAACTTCCGGCGAATACTCCCACCGCTGGATATCGTTGGAGGAGCAGAGGCAATTCTTCTAATGTAAAGCGCTGATAGATATATTCAGAATTGCGCAGAAGACGTTCAATGATCGGTAAATCATGATACATCAACAGCCGCACATCGTTCACGCTGGATCTCATCGTACCTTCTCAGGCTTTCTCTTCTTCTGAAGCTGATCCCTTGAATTCCCGGCGTATCCGCTCAACATCAGGCTTTACAGCATTCCGCATGCGATAGCCGCTTAATCCATGAATGCGACGCAGCTCAGAGATCAATACATCCATGTTCAGGTGATAATCGCCCTTTGGGGCTATTCCCAGGCTATCTACAGCCGCTTCGTCTCCCAGCAGTAGATTGATGCAGGTCGCGGCGCAGGAGCCTGTTGCCTCCAGATTATAGCCACCTTCCTGCACCATGATCAGGCGGCCCTGGCACATTTGCCGAGCCATATCGATAATGATCTGATTGAGCTTGGCAAAAGCCGCCGTGGAAAGATACATATTGCCAATAGGATCGGTCCAGTGAGCATCGAAGCCAGCTGACACCAGGATCAACTGGGGATCAAAGCGATCCGCCGCCGGGACCATCACCTGGCGGAAAATGGCCTCATAGGCGTCGAAGCCGGTTTCGGCGGGCAAGGGAACGTTGATGGTGGTGCCGTGTCCTGCCCCTTCTCCGCGCTCGTCCGCCAGCCCTGTGCCTGGATAGAACGGTGCTTGATGGACTGAGAAGTAGAGCACACGTGGATCGTCGTAGAACATTTCCTGTGTGCCATTGCCGTGATGAACATCATAATCGATGATCATCACTCGTTCGAGATTGTAATGATCGAGGGCATAGCGGGCGGCGACTGCCACATTGTTGAACAGGCAGAAGCCCATCGCGGATTCGGCGACGGCGTGATGGCCGGGAGGACGTACCAGACAGTAGGCGTTGTCTATCTCGCCCTTCATTACAGCGTCGATAGCGACGAGCGGAGCACCGGCTGCCTTGAGCGCTGCCTCGTAGGATTTGGCGGAAACGTAGGTATCGGTTGCAAAGAAGAGCGTCTGACGCCCACTACGGGCTTCTTCCTGCTCTGCCTGATAACTTGCCGTCTTAACCTCTTGAATATATTCGCGCTCGTGTACTGTCACGAGTTCGTCGATGGTTGCAGCTCGTGGGGCCAGTTGTACCAGCCCATCGCGCTTGAGCCAGTCCAGCGCCTCCAGCATCTCCATTACCACCTTGACGCGTTGCCAGCGTTCGGGATGCTTTTGCGGCGTGATGTGTTCTAAAAAAATCGGATCATAAATGAGGGCGGTGGTCATAGCTTGTCCTTGAATGGGTACCTCTTTAAAAGAGGTACCCCTGTGATGAAAGAATCGCGCCGTTTGACGACTGAGTGATACTCTCTATGTAGGAGAATACCCGGGTTTACAGTACTTTTTTGACCAGTTCTGGAATGTCAAAGATGGTATCGGCGACCGGGACATTGGCGGCCTGCAATGCTGCGACCTTGCCTTGAGCGGTGCCAGTGTTGCCAGAGATGATTGCGCCTGCATGACCCATGCGTTTTCCCGGAGGTGCTGTGCGCCCCGAGACAAATGCGATGACGGGTTTGCTCATGGTCTTGATATATTCGGCTGCATCCTCTTCGTCGCTGCCGCCGATCTCTCCGCACATCACAACGGCCTGTGTATCCGGGTCGCTCTCGAATAGCTTGAGATAATCGACAAAAGTTGAGCCGATGATAGGATCGCCACCAATGCCGATGCAGGTCGATTGCCCGATGCCAGCTCCGGTGAGCAGCGAGACCACCTCATAGGTCAGCGTGCCAGAGCGTGAGATGAAGCCAACAGGTCCAGGGGTAAAGATCTGGTAAGGAATGATTCCGATCTTGCCTTTGCCTGGGACACACATACCTGGACAGTTCGGCCCGATCAGGCGTGCTCCGTGCTCACGAACCACCAGCATAGCTCTGGTCATATCGATCACGGGAATGCCCTCGGTGATGCAGACGATCAACTCGATACCGTTGGTTGCTGCCTCTGCGATAGCATCGGCTGCTCCAGCGGGTGGAACAAAGATGCAGCTTGCATTGGCGTCGGTAGCAGCTTTGGCCTGCGAAACGGTATCAAAGACGGGTGCGCCTTCGACTGTCTGGCCGCCTTTGCCTGGGGTGGTGCCGCCAACAATATTGGTTCCGGCTGCAATCATATTGCGAGTATGATACTGTCCTTCGCGCCCCGTAATACCCTGTACGATTACTCGCGTAGTGCTATCTAATAGAATACTCATCCTGATACCCTCTATCCCTTCGCACTCAAGGCGGCTACGATTTTCTGTGCTGCGTCGCGCATATCTTTGCCCCAGTCCAGCCCGGCATCTTTCAGCATCTCGCGGCCTTTTTCTGCTCCGGTGCCGGAAAGACGCACCACAATGGGCATACCTGCGGGCAGATCAGCCTGGGCCAGAATGACGCCCTGGGCCACCTCTTCGCCGCGCGTAATGCCGCCAAAGATATTGACCAGCACGCCTTTGACCTGGGGATCACGCGCTACAAAGGTCAGCGCTTTTCGCATCACTTCGGCCTTTGCGCCGCCACCGATGTCGAGGAAATTCGCGGGTTTGCCGCCAACGCGTGCCACCATATCCAGTGTGGTCATTACCAAACCAGCGCCGTTTCCGATGATGCCCACGTCGCCGTCCAGTTTAACGTAGGTCAGACCTTGCTCTTTGGCCTCAAACTCAATCGGGTTTGACTCTTCTGATTCAGCCCACGACGCAATCTCTTTATGTTTGAACAGGGCATTATCGTCGATGAGGATCTTGGCATCGGCGGCCTGAACCTTACCATCGGCTGTTAGTGCCAGAGGGTTAATCTCAGCCAGGCTTGCGTCGCTCTCAATAAAGGCCTGTGCAAGGGTTGCAAGGATAGCCCCTGCTTGGCGCAAAATTGCTTTCGGGAAGCCAGCGCGTGCAACGATATCGATGGCCTCGAAGGGACGTAGCCCCCAGTGCATATCGATGGGATACTGGATGATCTTCTCGGGTGTGGTTGCTGCCACTTCTTCAATATCGATACCCCCCTCTTTTGAAACCATGACAACAGGGGCTTGCGTTTTGCGGTCGAGGATGATGCCGAGGTAGTATTCTTCTTTAATGTCTATTTTTGAGACAACCAGAACTTTTTCTACCTTCAATCCTTTGATGTCCATGCCCAACACGCGGGCTGCGGCTGCGCGTGCCTCTTCTGGCGTATCTCCAAACTGGATGCCGCCAGCTTTGCCGCGTCCACCTACGTAAACCTGGGCTTTGATGACGACGGGGCCGCCAAGCTCGCGGGCTATTGCTTCTGCCTCTTCTGGCGTATATGCGACACGTCCGGGTTGGACCGGAATGCCATAACGTGCCAGGACTTCTTTGGCCTGATATTCGTGAATTTTCACCGAAATATTGCTCCTTGTGCTACATCTTTACCTGCTGTATGCCCCTATTGGGCAAGAAGAAGCGTCAAGTTATGGAACCATGCTAGCACTATCTTGCAGGGGTGTCAAGGATAGCCCGCGCCATACTCGCTCGCTACGAATGGGGTAGGTAGCGAGCAAGTACATTATTGCCTGGAGTAGTTTCTTTTGTTGTTGGCACTCTGCTATAATACGAAAAGTTTGTGTGCATCCAGTTTAGAGCATGTTGATATGAGGGAGAAGCATGTACGATCACGTAATCGCGAAGCTAAGAGATTCATATAGCCGTAAAGAACGAGTAGAGGAGCGCGACAGGGGCGAGGTGGCTCCCTGGAAAGTGGCCGAGCGGCAGCATTTTCTCTCTTTGCTGCAACAGGAGGGCAAACAGCGCTTGTTGGAGATCGGTTCTGGTCCTGGCAGAGACGGCAAATTTTTTCAGGATCATGGTCTGGAGGTCATTTGTACCGATCTGTCACCAGAGATGGTTCGCCTCTGCAAGCAGAAGGGGCTGACCGCGTATGAGATGGATTTTCTCAACCTGGATTTCCCAGCGGCGTCATTCGATGCTATTTATTCGCTGAACTGTTTGTTGCATGTGCCGACGAAAACGCTTCCCGATGTATTGACAAAACTATATACTTTGCTTCAGCCGGGGGGTCTCTTTTACCTGGGCGTCTATGGTGGCACCGAGCGTGAGGGTGTCTGGCCGGAAGATAAGCACGAGCCGCGCCGCTTCTTCGCGTATCATACCGATGATTATATGCGCCATATGACGGCGAAATTCTTCACGCTGCGCTCGTTCAAGGTTGTTCCTCTGCCCGATACCGACGCCTTTCACTTTCAATCGATCGTGTTGCAGCGGCCTCGCTGAAACGGGGAGTGGCCTATGACGAAAAAAGGGTCGGCAGCTTCTCTACCATCCTGGTTAAGAAGGGCCGCTGTGCCTGCCTATCTATTTGCAGATGGGCGTACGCCAGTGCAGATGATATGGTTTGCTCTCACATTCATGATTATCGTGGGTCTGGTGATTTCAGGGGTGATAGCGCTGATTATTAATTACTGGCTCTACACCATCCGCCTCACCCCTAACTCAGTGATCCCGGCAGCGCCCGTCGTCTCAACGTTGGATGTACAGCGCTCCTCCCTGTATGCTGGCCTGGAGATGACTATTAAGAATGCCCAAATTGCTCAGGCGTTTGCTGATGATACCGTTCCCACCTCATCGAAGGTGGTGCGTTTGAACATGCATGTGGCGAATCCTACGAGCAATCAAATAGCCGTTCTGTATTATGATGTTGCGCGTTTGCTGGCTTCTCATATGCAACCGCTTGCCCCTCTCAATGTCCATCTCTCTGCTGCTATCCAGTCGGGGAAAGAGGATAACGGCTGGATTGACTTCCCATTCTCGAATGACCTGCAACTTGATACTTTGACATTACAACTAGGTTCCAGCACTCTACATGAAACGATAGTGCTTATCCCGTTGAAAGCAACCTTTGATCCTAAACATTTTCTAACGAAATCTTCCCCTGAATCTCTTACTATCTCTTATAACTTTAATGGCAACCTTTTAACTTATCATCTCAAAAATGTGGATGTTGCGTATGCATATCAGGGGAGGCAGGCGAAGGCTGGTGAACAATTTTATGTGCTGCATTTTCTGGTTGATAACCCCAATAGTATTGATGTATCGCCGGGGTTGAGCTACGACTACATCCGGTTTGTGGTGCGGGAGTATAGCCAGCCGCCGCTTGATAGCACGCTCCCTGCGACGTTCAAGCACACATCGCACCGCATAGGCGGGAGTGTGATATTTGCGGCTCCTATGGGGATGAAAACGGTAACGATCGGTTTTCGTTCTCAGTTTGGTGGTCCGCAACAAAATTATATGGTTCGCCTCGTGAAATAGTAAACAGGGCAAGATGGCGTGTATGACGAAGCGCATCTTGCCCTCAGTAGTGTATGTGTGAGGAATTAGCTACGGATAAACGCGAGTACCTCGTCGCGTTTCTGTTCCATTAGCGCTTCATTATTAGCTTCAAGGTTCAGGCGCAACAGCGGCTCCGTGTTGGAGGGGCGCACATTGAACCACCAGTCGCCATAGTCTACGGTCAGGCCGTCCAGGTGATCCACCGATTTTGCCCCCTTGCCAAACTTCTCCTCTAACCCTTGCAATTTGCTCTGGGCGTCGCTGACCTTGCTGTTGATCTCGCCGCTGCGTATCCCTCGATCGAGTGGCTTGATGATCTCTGAGAGCGGCTTATTCTCCACAGAGATGAGTTCCAGGACGATCAAGAGTGCAATCAGGCCGGAGTCGGCGAACCAGTTGTCGCGGAAGTAGAAGTGGCCGGAGTGTTCTCCACCAAAGATTGCGTTAAGCCTGCGCATATCTGCCTTGATAAAAGAGTGTCCAACGCGCGTGCGAACCGCTTTGCCGCCCTCTTCCTCGACCAGTGCAGGAACGCTTTTCGAGACGATCAAGTTGTAGAGGATGGTTGAACCTGGATATTTGTGCAGCAGGCTGTTTGCCACCATCGCCGTTACCTGCGAACCATCGATGAGATCGCCATGCTCGTCAACCGGGAACATTCGGTCGGCGTCACCATCAAAAGCGGCTCCCACGTCTGCTCCGGTCTCGCGTACCTTCTTTTGCAGGTCAACTTTATTTTCTGGCTCGATCGGGCTGGCCGGATGGTTGGGGAAGTTGCCATCTAGTTCGAAGTAGAGCGGGATGAGTTGGCAAGGTAGGTGTGTGAAGACGCGCGGCAGCATCAAACCCGCCATACCGTTTCCTGCATCCACTACAACTTTGAGCGGTTTGAGCTTGCTAACATCGATAAACGAGAGCGCGTGCTGAACGTAATCTTCGATGATGTCTTTCTGGCTAACCTTGCCTTTGTGGCCTGGCTGACTAAAATTGCCGCTGATGGCCAGATCGCGAATATCGGCCAGACCAGTATCCAGGCTCACAGGTGCCGCCTGCGCCCGACAAAATTTCATGCCGTTGTCTTTCCCAGGATTATGGGAGGCCGTAATCATGACACCGGCAGGGTAGTTGAACTTGCCAACGGCAAAGTAGAGCGCGTCGGTCGTGACCATGCCAAGCTCAACGGCATTGACGCCCTGATCGGTGATCCCACGAATGAGGGCGGCGGCCAGTTGCGGCGATGAGAGGCGCATATCGCGCCCCACGGCAATCTCTGGCACGTTAAGATACTGTGCGGCAGCTCGTCCAATTTTATAAGCAACGTCGTCTGTGAGGTTTTCTCCATAGACGCCACGTATGTCGTAGGCTTTGAAGAGTCCTGGATCGACATGTGTGCTGGGTATCGTCATTTTACAATCAGGCATTTGCTCTCGTCACATTGCTGTTTGCAGGAGCAAATGCACGACTCCTTTCTCAATTTACAACGTGATGCTGTGGGTCTTGTATTGATTGTACCGTACTCTTTGCGGTTTATGGAGCCTGGGATTTCCAGATTTCGAGCAACACCCAGGGATCTCCACCGCTACGAGGATCATAAATTTGACCAACTTCAACGAAATTCGCCTTCGCAAACGCGCGGCGCGATGGGTGGTTTGCCAGCGCGGTCTCTGCATAGACGCGAACGATATTTGGGAAGGTGAAGAGATGGCGTACAAGCGTACGAATGGCTTCTGGTCCATAGCCCTGACCCCAGCGCGATTTTTCGCCTAGTCCCAATCCTAGCTCAACCTGCCCCAGGCGATAGTCAAGGTTAAAATAGGTGATAGTGCCAATCGGTGTGTGCTGTTCGTCATCGATAATGAACCAGTATTGCCGACCATTGCCGCGTATATAGTTGCGCTCAAATATCGGCAGAAACTCTTTCATCGTCCGCGAGTATGGGCGATGAGGATCGTACCGCCAGACTTCATCATCCCGTTCCCACTGAAAAACATTGGGCGCATCGCTCAGGATGGGGTTGCGCAGATAGACCCGCTCACCGTGAATAGGCTCTTGTGTGCTTTGTCGCCCTCGTTTATCGCGTTGTATTTCTGTCATTGTAACCCCGTTTCCTGCGCAAAACTTGTACCCGCCTTGAGTGTGCCAACTGCAAAGGTTTGCGCCAGCGTCTGGCCAAGATCGGCAAAGGTGGAGCGTATTCCTAGATTGACTCCTGGCCGCACTGGCTGTCCATAGGCAAGCAGAGGCACATATTCGCGTGTATGATCCGTTCCACGATATGTCGGGTCCACGCCGTGGTCAGCGGCGAAAAAGAGGGCATCGGTTGGTCGCATCAGGCGTTGAACCTGTGGAACCCAGGCATCGACATCGCGCAACGCCTGAGCATAACCCTCGCTATCGCGACGGTGGCCCCAGAGCATATCGAATTCTACCAGATTCACGAACAGCAGCCCCTCAAAGTCTCGCTCAAGCCAGTGCAATGTCGCGGCCATGCCCTCACGATTGGTCTCTGTGTGGTCTCTTTGCGTCAGGCCGCGCCCGGCAAAAAGATCTTCAATTTTGCCAATGCCGACAACCTCTTTCCCGCCAGCCTTGAGGAGATCCAGCAAGGTCGTTCCCAGCGGGGCCAGCGAGAAATCGCGGCGATGCTCTGTGCGCTGAAACGCTCCTGGTGTGCCGATAAAGGGGCGAGCAATCACGCGTCCAACGGCATTTTCGCCCGTCAACATATCGCGTGCAAGCTGGCACATCTGATACAACTCGGTGAGTGGAATGATATCCTGGTGAGCTGCGACCTGGAAAACACTGTCGGCAGAAGTGTAGAGGATGGGAGAGCCGGTATGCATATGTTCTGCGCCCAGCTCTTTGATGATCTCGGTGCCAGAGGCCGCTTTGTTGCCAATCACGCGTCGCCCGATGGCCTGTTCAAATGCCTGTACGATATCTGGCGGGAAGCCATGCGGATAGGTAGGGAGCGGCTTTTCCAGTACGACGCCCATCATTTCCCAATGACCGGCCACGCTATCTTTGCCCGCCGCTATGGCCCGCATTTTGCCATAAGCTCCTGTCGTGTCTGTACGCGGCGGCGTTCCAACGATTGGAGTGATGTTGCCTAATCCGAGACTACCCAGATGAGGAAGCTCCAATCCTCCAATGGCTTGAGCGCAGTGTTCGAGCGAGCTTGCACCTTCGTCTCCATAGACCTGTGCGTCGGGATTGGCTCCTGCGCCAACCCCATCAAGCACAACAACAATCGCTCTTCGTAGTTTTGTCATCGCCTTATCAACCTCGTTGTTTCTAAGCGTTTATAGTGTGGTAATGGTTCTCCAATGAGCGGCAATGCGTAATCGTAAAAGTGCTGCGTGACCATCGTTTTGTTCGCGTCCAGATACTCGATCGGGAGCAAACGCTGTACGTTCGCAATCTCAGCGAGATCAACCAGATCGGTTGTGCAGTGATAGGTCGGCTCATCGTGACGCACGAGCGCCACCATTTTATCGCTTGCTCCGTTGAGTGCCGCCAGCGCCCCCATTTTGCCCACCAGATAGGCTTCTTGCTGGTCGGTTGTTGAAATACATGTTGAGGCCATGCGCTGGAGATCTCCAGGTTTATCGAAACGCGCACGTAGTTTCAAATGCTGCTTGACTAATTCTACCAGATTTTGTGCCGCGCCGCTGAGCAATGGATGGTGAAAGGCGTCGGTTCCTACCTGCCCAACGGTGCCTAACGCCTGTCCTTTTTCGTCGCGAATGGTTTCTGCGGCCACGATAATGACGTACCCGATGCGGCGGTAAATTTCCTCGACCTGTGCCAGGAAACGATCGACAATAAATGGATGCTCTGGCGTGAGAATGATGTGCGGTGGATCGACCTCATCGCGTTTCCCCAGCGCCGAGGCGACGGTGAGCCATCCCGCGTCACGCCCCATCGTCTCGATCACCTTGACCGGATAATGCCAGGGGATAGAGATGGTGTTCATGGTCGAATCTATCGTTGCCAGAGCCAGGAAGCGAGCGGCACTGCCATAGCCGGGGCAATGATCGGTATATGGGAGGTCGTTATCAATGGTCTTGGGGACGCTAATAATGGAGAGGTCGTAGTTGCTCTGATGAGCTGCCTCGCTTAAGCGATGCGCTGTGTCGGCTGAATCGTTGCCGCCGATGTAGAGCATATAACGGATGTTGTAGCGACGGAATATATCTATAACGTGCTCAAGGTCGCTGTCCTGCAATTTATAGCGACAGGAGCCAAGCGCCGCCGATGGAGTATGCTGGATCTGCGGCCAGAGCGAGGCTGGTTGCTGACGTAAATCTATAATGTCTTCTTTCAGCAATCCTTCGATGCCATGCAACATGCCGTAAATGCCATCAACGCGATTGTCCGCCAGAGCCGCTTCGACGACTCCAACCAGACTGGCGTTGATGACGGCTGTCGCACCGCCTGACTGCCCGATAATCAGGTTTCCTCGTGATGTTACTGTCAATGGATACCCCCAGATTCAAAATAGCCTTTTCAATGCCATTATAGCAAGTGAGAAGATAAGCGTCGAGTAGAAATGCTCTATGCTTGTGATTTTCCTCGCTTCCGTGTTAGTATAAATACTACAAGTGCCTTTTACTCAAATATTACACCTCTCAACGTGAATACTATGACCAAACACAAAATTATTCTTGACTGTGATCCCGGCCATGATGATGCCATTGCTCTGTTGCTGGCAGCACATCATCCAGCTATTGATCTCCTTGCTATTACTACGGTTGCAGGCAATCAATCGGTTGAAAAAACGGCACTCAATGCCCTGAAAATCTGCTCGCTTGCCAATATTCGCCATGTACCGATTGCAAAGGGGATGGACCGCCCATTGCTGCGTTCGCCACGCTATGCTGAGAATATTCACGGTGTTTCCGGCCTGGATGGTCCGCATATTCCTGATCCAGATTTTGCCTTGACTTCACAACATGCTGTCGATCTGATTATCGATCTCGTCATGCATTCTGCCGGTGATATCACGCTTGTCCCTACTGGCCCACTGACCAACATTGCCGCTGCTATGCGTCGCGAGCCTGCTATCATTCCGCGTATCAAGGCTATCTCGTTAATGGGGGGAGCGATTGGTCTGGGGAATACGACCCCTGCTGCTGAGTTCAACATCTGGTGCGACCCGGAGGCGGCAGCGATTGTTTTTAGCTGTGGATGCCCAATCACGATGGTGCCTCTTGAAGTCACGCATCAGGCTCTCGCCACTGTAGATATCGTGCAGGGTTTGCGCTCTTCAGGCCGCACTGTTGCCAGCGTCGTGGCCGACCTGCTCGTGTTCTTTGCGGAGACATATCGCACTGTTTTTGGCTTCTCTGCTCCGCCAGTTCACGATCCCTGTGCAGTTGCCGCCGTCATCGATCCTGCTATCGTGCGCTCACATACAATGCATGTTGAGATCGAGACAACTGGCCAATGGACGGCGGGTAGAACGATCTGCGATGTCTATGGGCAGCTAGGGATGGCGGCCAATGTGCAGGTGGGGTATGCTCTCGATGTGCCGCGTTTCTGGGAGATGCTGATTGCTACGCTGCTGACCTACGATTAGATCTGATAGTCCATCTCACCGTTCCAGCCCTGCGTCAACTCTTCGTGTTTTACCAGGGCTTCACCACCTTTGACGAGCAATTCGGCTGGTTTGGCGGCAACAACCGAGTTCGGGGCGACCGACTCAAGCACAAGCGCCATCGCACCTATCTTGCTGCCCTCGCCAATAGTGATTGGTCCCAGAACAGCCGCACCAACTCCAATATGTACATCGTCCTTGATCGTGGGATGGCGCTTCTGCTTGCGTCCAGGACTGGGACGCCACCATCCTGTTGCTCCCAGTGTGACCTGGTGATACAGCATCACATTATCGCCAATGACCGTTGTCTCGCCGATGACGATACCTGCGCCGTGATCGATGAAAAAGCGCTTCCCTATTTGTGCGCCAGGATGAATCTCTATACCACCGGTCACAAAACGAGCAAATTGTGATATCAGGCGCGGTAAAAGTGGAATGTGCGCTTTGTAAAGGGCATGAGCAATGCGGTGATAAAGGATGGCCCAGAGACCCTGGTAGAGTAGCGCCTCAAAGATGTTGTGGCAGGCAGGGTCTTTCTCAAAAATGACATCGATAGCGTCAGGCCAGCGTGTGCGGCGGCGTGGTGTTTCCCCTGGAGCAGGGATAAAGACGCCGGGAGGCAGTTGTGGAAGATGTGAAAGGTCCGTTTCCTCGGCCTGATTCTCGGTTTCCTCTGAAATGCTTTGTGATCCCTGCGACATGTATGCTTTTATCCTTTTCCAGCGTGAGCTAGTAATGCTTTCATCCACTCTAGTATCGAGTGTATGGCAGGGAGTAATGCTTGTCAAGAGGAATATTTGTTTGTGTCACTTTATTGAGCGGCAGCCACTTCCGATCTCAAGGAGGTAGAGCATAAATTTCTGATTAGCGCCTCCTTCTATTATTTCCTTCAACGCGCCAGAAAAAATTTCATTTTGCCCACTCTAGCTATTGACAAGTCGGCGGTAGTTCGCTATACTGTCGCTGTGCTGAGAGGCGCGATGTGGTGGCCGTAGCTCAATAGGTGGAGCTCTGGATTGTGGCTCCAGTGGTTGTGGGTTCGAGCCCCATCGGTCACCCCAAATAAAAAACCGGAAGCGTTGGTTGCAATGCTTCCGGTTTTTTACATGCAAAAAGAGGCAGTACTCCTGCGTCTTATTAGTGTATCGATCGGCTCTCTCCTCTTCAGTTCTTTGCGACAAATTTGCGACATATACGTGATGTGACTGCGACAAGTCTTTGGTATAGTAGTTTCAGGATCAGTGCTATTTTTGAGGAGGAGGGGATGACTTAAACTGCTTGCCCCGGTTGCAAGATAGATCAAAAAGGAAAAGTAATATGAATTGGAATAACGAAACGCGACAAGATTTCGCTACTCAGCGCGAGTATTCAGGTTATACAGGGACGCACGAACAGGCATCTCAGATGTTTGAGCAGCAATCACAGCAACAGCAGCAGGAAACCTATCGGCCAGAGTTTCAATCGGCACAAATGAATGGACAGGTACCGTATGGCTATCCGCCCCTGTTTTCGTCGGCTCAACCGATGGATGGAGCACGGCTCGGCGCTGCTCTAAGCTATGGCCTGGGCTGGCTTTCTGGCCTGCTTTTCTTCCTTTTCGCCGGTGAAAATCGCTATATTCGCTTTCATGCACTGCAATCGATAGCGTTTTTCGGGGTTATCAATTTACTTGATATGATTGTGCCTCTGTCCTGGCTCGGAATGAGGTGGGTACATGCTCCCTGGCTGGTTATCTTGAGCTTTTTTTTCCTGATGATCATCAACCTCATCGGCTTCGTTGGCTGGTTAGTGGGGATTATCCAGGCGGGGAGAGGCGTGTATTATAAGCTGCCGTTTGTTGGCGAGGTCGTGGCCCGGCGCATGAATTGGAATACGATAAAATAAGACAGCTTCTTTTGATATAGAAGAATGTATGCGAAAGAGTAGTAATAGAGACATGGAGAGTTTGGGTGCCAGATGTATTCTATGATACGATACACTGGAATCCGAACTTTATTGTTTATGATCGATGTATATTTCAGGTGAGACCCGGGTATGACGACACTTTTGCTGGTAGAAGATACCTATGATCTGGCACAGGTAATCATACGAGAATTAGAAGCGAGTGGATATCATGTGCTACATGCCACTGATGGAATAACGGCATTGCAACTCCACTCCAGGGAACGGCCCGCGCTCGTTATTCTCGATTGGATGATTCCTAAAATGGATGGCCTGGAAGTATTGCGCCGTTTGCGTCAAACAGCTCCCACTCCCGTTTTAATGATTACTGCTCGGGGCGAGGAGACCGATCGTGTGGTTGGCCTGGAACTGGGTGCCGATGATTATTTGACCAAGCCGTTTAGCATGCGCGAGTTCATTGCTCGCGTCCGCGCATTGTTGCGTCGAGCCGAACTGGTGCAGCAGATTCTTCATGCTGACCATAGCGGTTCTGCATCGATGTTAACCTATAGTGAGCTACAACTTGATCCCCAGGCCCACCAGGTTGTCCTTGAGGGTACTCAGCTTGATCTTAGCCCTACCGAATTCGCTTTATTGCATTTACTCTTGCGCAGTCCTGGTCGTGCTTTTAGCCGCTCCTATCTACTCGATACAGTATGGGGGGAAACCTATGCTGGTGGTGATCGTTCGGTGGATAATACCGTTCTCCGCCTGCGCAAAAAGCTGGGAGTACTTGGCGATGCGGTGGAGACCGTATGGGGAATAGGCTATCGATTACGCCCTGAAAGGTCATGATGATGCGCCGCTGGTCCTCTTTGTTCTTTCGAGTTGGTCCTATACGAGCGCTGCTCGAAGCACTCGTGTTGAGCTTCCTTGTCTGGGGGATCACATCGCTTTTTGCTGGGAGCAGTCAAGGGATTGCACCTTTCATGAATGCTCACGTGCTGGCTGATCCTCTTTTTCTCTTCTGGTTCGCCCTGCGTTTACACACCTTTAAAGGACACTGGTGGCGACAGACCATCATCACGCTCTTGATTGGCGGGGGTATGAGCCTTGCTCTCGCCGCCTTCTTCCGCTTTTTGTTTGATAAAACCTATGCCCTTTCCCCTCGCGAGTATGATCAATTCGTCTTTCCCGTGACATTCGCTATTATCCTCCTCAATTTTGGGGCCTTTTTTGCTGGACGCATCGGGCCGCGCATCCTCATTTTCTGGGATCAACTCAGACGTACACGCCTGATCTGGGCGTTGACGCATGCTCAGGTGATGGTCGTGGCGTTCGGAGCCGGTGTGTTGATTGTTGCCGCCGATCTGATTCTGATTTTGACGCATAGTGGACCCGGTTTCAGGATTATCTCTACAACGGTGGGGCTGCTGATTGTGAGCGTCATTACGATGGTAGCAATTGTGCCGCCGTCAGCCCTGTTTTCCTACTTCGCTATGCATCGCACTATTAACCGCGTGCAGGCGCTCACGCTGGCAACCAGCTCTCTGCGCAATAGCAATTATGCTGTGCGCGTCTCCGTCAAGGGAGAGGATGAGGTGGCGCAATTGCAGACCGATTTCAATGCAATGGCCGCCAATCTTGAAAGTACGATGCATGAGTTGCAGGAAGAACGCGATACCGTCTCCTCGCTTTTGCAGTCGCGCCGCGAACTGATTGCGAGCGTCTCGCATGAGCTAAGAACGCCGGTTGCCACCTTACGCGGATATCTGGAAACGACCTTGATCCACTGGGATGACATTTCTCTGGCGACGCTCCATCATGATTTACACGTGATGGAGGATGAGGTGGTGCATCTGCAAAATCTGGTGGAGGACCTTTTCACGCTGGCTCGCTCGGAGGTCGGCAGGCTCGCTTTACAATGCAAGCCAACCGACGTGGGCAGGATGATTCGCCGTATCGTAGATGCCAGCGCCCCGTTGGCCTGGACAAAGAGCAAGATTGATCTGGTCGCAGAAGTGCCGGAGAAAACTCCTGCTGTGTTCGTCGATCCCGTTCGTGTAGAGCAGGCTCTACAAAATCTGTTGCATAATGGCTTACGCCACACGCCTCCTGGCGGTATCATTGCGGTTGTTGTGCTGGTAGAGGCTGAGGGAGTGGTTATTCAAGTGAAGGATACCGGCGAGGGAATTGCTCCAGACGATCTTCCTCATGTCTGGGAGCGCTTTTATCAGGCCGAAAGCGCACGGACCGGGATGGGTGGAGGCAGTGGGCTGGGTCTGGCGCTGGTAAAAGAGTGGGTGGAGGCAATGGGAGGGATGGCTGCAGTTGAGAGTATACCCGGCGAGGGTAGTTGTTTTAGTATTCGTTTCCCCGCGATGCAGCAGGCAAAGCTGGTAGAAAGCGAAGTGTAGGGGAAAAGATACTCCCCTACACCTGGATCAGCAGCTACTATTTCTAGCGACAATCATTTCCATTTCAGCGCTTGCGTGTAAATCTGCATGCTGGCACTATCGCGTGTATCAGCCCAGGCCGCATGGGTAACATCATCTGGCCCGGTAACGAGCTGGTTGTAGTCGCCAAAGAAGAGGCAATTGGGTGTGCCAATGCAGGGATTAAATGATATTGCGCTAATGGCCTGCTGTTTCGGAAAGGTTTTTCCTCCATCCGTCGATTGGCCCACAAAATATTCCAGCTTCACGTGGAGCGGATCTTTGCGGCCATCATACCATCCCACATAGATGTTCCCCCGGCTATCGGTTGAGGCCCAGGGAAAGATGTGATCTTTTCCGCTATTGATGGCATCATTGTTGACGCGCGTAATAGTAGCTGCACCAGTGGGCGTATTGACTGCGGCCAGATACACACTCGGCGTACCATTTGCCTGGTTTGAACCAATTTGAGTGGCTGAAAAAGCACAATAGGCGATGTTTTTAAAGCTACTACATCCTGGCGCAATCGTCCCCCGGTCACGAAATTGCCAGTTGGGATTGCCCAGTCCCGAATATTGGAACGTGGTGATTGGTTTTGAGTTCACTGTCCAGGTATTTGCGACGAGCGACGACTCATACATAGCGATGGTGGGATAGTTTGTGAAATCTTCAAAGAAGATATGTGCCGTTCCATTGCTATCGATGACCATATCGGAAAATTGTGCCTGCGTGAACGTGCCGCTCACCAGTTTAGGGAGAGAAAAAGGCAGGTCCACCCCTGCTGCGTCGGCTTCGAGGATGACAGACGAGTATGCTGGAATAGTGACCGTATTATGCTTGCATGGCTGGGCTGCATGACAAAAATAGGTGTAATAAACGTAGATGCTATTTTTTGTCGGACTGCTGTTACTGGTGTCAACCGTAATCAATGGCTTATCCACTGAGGCTGAACAATTATCTGTTGTTAATGCTCCCACGCCATGACAGGGGGCGTAATCGATGCTTGTCGGTGTGAGACTGGCACTACTACCATTATCTGTTCCCTGTATTACTTCAATTTCGCTATCAAAGTTAAAGTACTGCGTGGTAGCATCAGAGAATGTATTCCCGGATACATTGCTGAAGAAGGCATGCCCCTCGCGATCGAAAGCACTGCCTGGATTGTTTTGGTAATTGTAGGGAGCAAATGTCGCGGCATCTATACCGGTTGCCATCGCATCGTCGCTCCATGTGCGTCCACCATCGGTTGTGATGTGATAGTACACGTGGTTAAAATTCTGGCGGAAATCGCTGGTGGCAACCACCATATTGTTGCCATTGACTGGATCGACGGCGGCGCTCACACCAGCTTTCGGCCAGCCATTATGATCTTGATTTACTTTGATATTGGTCGTCGTGCTCGTATCAGGTTTTTTAGCCGGAGCCTGCCGCCTGATGAATGCCTGCATGGCTGTATCTGTTACCATTTGTTGTGAAAAAAACGGGGCTTTATGTTGTTTCGTCATCAAGGCGACATAGCTTTGATAGTTGTTTGCTGACTGCTCTGGTTCTGCAGCATGAGCACTGACAATGGTGGTGGTGCTGCCGAGCAATAGCGCAAGCATGAGCAATAGACCTGTCGCGCCTTTCCAATGAATGAGGAGCCGTCTCATGTGTGATAACCTCTTCCTTCCCACTTATCCCTCAAATACTTTAGCGAAGAAATGCCTGAAAAATTGTCTCGTTTCTCTTCATTAAAGATACTCTTAAAGAAAGGAAATGTCAAATTTTACTGTTATGTATGTAAACATTTCAAAATTCGCTCTTCAAATTTGCTATATGCGAGATTGTAGAGAGATATATAGCTTTACTGATGATCTCTTGCAAAGATATTTTCAAAGGGGATTGTGTTATAATTGAGAAGCATATTCGAGAGATGAAAGGACGCATGAAGCATGCAAGGCTCTCAAGCCATTCATCGTAACCCGATACGTTGGGGCATTCTGAGCACGGCAAATATTGGTGTCAAAGCTGTGGCCCCCGCTATTATAGCCTCTTCCAATGGTCAACTGGTTGCTGTTGCGAGCCGTGATGAGAAACGTGCCGCCGATGTCTATGCTTTTGCACCCCGGGTGCGTATTTATAGTCATTATGAGCAGATCATTCAAGATCCAGAGATAGACGCTATTTATAATCCTTTACCCAACAGTCTGCATGCCGAATGGACAATCAAGGCGCTGCAAGCGGGAAAACACGTCTTATGTGAAAAGCCGATGGCTGTGACGGCGCGAGAGGCGGCGTCAATGGTAGAGGTTGCGCACGCACATGATGTGCTGTTGATGGAGGCGTTTATGTATCGTTTCCATCCGCAGATTGTATGGGCCTTAGAGCAGGCGCATAGCGGCGTGGTCGGTCCTATCAGGCTTGTGCGGGCTTCGTTCTCCTTTGATCTACGCGCACACCCAGAGAATATTCGTATGAATGCCGAATTAGCTGGCGGCTCGCTCATGGATGTTGGCTGTTATCCGGTCAACCTCTGTCGTGCCGTCTATGGATATCCTCCCCAGGCAGTGGCCGCCCGCGTGCATGTTCCCAGGCCAGGCAGCATCGATATGGCAACGAACGCCGTCCTCGATTTTGGCGATGGCCGTTTTGGTTTGATCGATTCCAGTTTTGAGCTAACCGGTCGCCAATCAGCTGAGATTATCGGCGAACTGGGAACGATCACTATTCCTGTTCCTTTTGTACCCGGCATCCGTGAGATGACTGTCTTCGTGACAAAAAATGGGCAAATGAACGAGCAAACATTCCCGGCTATCGATCAATATCAACTGGAAGTAGAACATTTTGCCGCTTGTATCCGTTCCCAGGAGGAACCAGTCAGGCGTTTAAGCGAAACACTGGAAAATATGGCCACTATTGAGGCCATCTATCAGGCAGCCGGTCACGATTGGCCTATTGTGTAGACCAATCTAACTCTTCCATTTAAATTTGCAGTTTTTATTGACGATATTGGGGCTTTCATCGTTTAGATAGTAGGGCTTTCAATATTACTAGATAAAGCGGGGATGTTCTCTTCGTAGCAAGAGGATTGCCCTGAACTGCCTCTTCGTGCAAAGTATGTGTACCAAAGTATTGACCATATCGTGTAACCGATGACAAACTTTTACCATATTTTGCGGTCGGGCTTCTCATCACGGCTATTTTTGTTTGTTGATGTAGGCGTACCTGGTTTCTGACGGAAGACTGGGCATACTACTAGTGGATAGTTATCCATTGCCTGGATGGGGCAATGGTATATTCCTTACAGGAGGGCTGTATGATGGATGCAATCATTGGACGGTACAGAGCGCGTATGGAAGAGAGCGGCCTTGTTCTCAGGCATGCATCAGGCATCAATTTTGATTTGACGCCAGAGGAGACATTGGGGTTGCTCGATTTCATTAACGCCTACCGCCAGACGTTGCTCTTTCTTCAGGAGCGTGAGCGTGACATGTTACAAGAGACATCGCGCGATACCGACCCGGAGATAGAGCGTATCGTTATCGATCGCGACGATAAATAACTATTGCAATAAGGAACTTTTTGGTGAACAGCATCGATTTTGGTCTGATGCTCAGACAAAATGATCCGAATTATTCATTCGATCAATTGATGGATTTCAACCGGCGCTGTACTGAAGCTCTTACGGCGGGCTTCTCTACGTTATGGTTGGAGGATCATTTACAGGTGGGAGCTACTGATGCTTTGGAGTGCATTACGACGCTGAGCTATCTCGCGGCTCGGTATCCGCGCTTCAAGGTTGGATCTCTTGTGCTTGCACAGTCGTATCGTAATCCAGCGTTACTGGCAAAGATGGTTGCCAACCTGTATGCCCTCACGGGAGGCCGGGTGATTCTGGGATTGGGCGCGGGCTGGAAAGAAGATGAATATCTTGCGTATGGTTATCCGTTCCCTTCCATTAAAACGCGTATGGAGCAGTTGGAGGATACCATCCAGATCGTTCGCGCATTGTGGAGCAGCAGCCAGCCAGCGACGTTTGCCGGACATCACTATCACATTCAGGACGCCTATTGCGCACCTCAGCCTGCTACCACGGTTCCGCTTTTGATCGGTGGCGGAGGCGAGCAGCGTACCCTGGCTCTGGTTGCCCGCTATGCAGATTGGTGGAACTTCAATTCCTGTCCACCGGAGCAATATGCTCATAAGGTTTCGGTTCTCAGGCAGCATTGTACGCAGATTGGCCGCGATCCTGCTGAGATCAAACTGACCTACCTGAGTACGTTAAGCGTCTCTGAAGATCCTGCGAAAGTGCAACGACATCCACAAAAGCACTTTATCGCTGGTAACGCCGCCGAAGTGACGCAAGAGATCGAGCGATTTCGTGCGCTGGGCGTCTCACATTTTATGTTCCGCATCCTGGATGTGGAGTCGTTAGAGCATTTCGTGGCGCGTGTCGTCCCAAACTTTCTCTGAAGTCACAGAACATAGAATAGCGAGTCAGCAATAATTGCATTGTGTACTCGCTATTCTATGTGAGCTACAGGCCACTTATAATTTGCGCGACAAAATCACTCCGGTATTCAGTCCTACTGTATGTAATCCACCAAAAAATCGTGCATGCTCCATTTTTATGCATCTATTCTGCACAAAGATCAACCCGGCCTCCTGTACCCGCTTCCCCGTCTCATCGTTGTGAATACCCAGTTGTAGCCAGACAACCTTTGCACCAATTTTGATGGCCTCTTCCGCAACCGGCAGCGTATCTTCGGCCTTACGAAAGACATCGACGATTTCGATTTGTTCCCCTGCGTCTTTTGCCTCGCTCAATGAAGCATACACATGTTTGCCCAGAATTGTTTGTCCTGCATAGCGTGGATTGACCAGCACGATATCGTAGCCTTCTGCCTGGAGATAGATGGCGACAAAATGGCTGGGTCGATACTGGTCCGCAGAGATGCCGACAATGGCAATGTGTCGATAGTGCTGCAACAATTTCAGCCGCTCATACATATCGGGAGTGAACGGAGTTGGCGATGTATCTGTACTCATTTCTCCTTCTTTCACAAGATTATGCCTGCTTTGAGGCGGCAGGCAGCGCTTTGTCCAGATCCCACAAAATATCTTCGATATTTTCAATGCCGATCGAGAGACGGATGAGATCGGGTGTCACGCCTCCGGCTAATTGATCTTCTTCTGACAACTGTTGATGGGTTGTGCTGGCCGGATGGATAATCAGGCTGCGAGCATCGCCAACATTTGCGAGATGGGAGAAGAGCTGGACATTGTTAATAAGTGCCTTCCCGGCTTCGTAGCCTCCCTTGACGCCAAAGGTGAAGATTGAGCCGGCACCGTGTGGAAGGTAGCGTTTCGCCAGATCGTGGGAGGGATCATCAGGCAGGCCAGCATAGCGCACCCAGCCGACGGCGGGATGTTCTTGCAGAAACTGAGCAACGTGCAGGGCATTTTGACAGTGCCGATCCATGCGTAGCGAAAGTGTTTCCAGTCCTTGCAGCAGCAGGAAGGCGTTGAAGGGACTGAGGCAGGCACCGGTATCGCGCACGGTTTCGCAGCGGGCCTTCATGCAGAAACAGAAATCGCCAAAGGTTTCGTAGAAGCGCACGCCATGATAGCCAGGCGAAGGATCAACGATATGTGGAAACTTGCCATTGTCCCAGGGGAACTTGCCCGATTCGACCAGGACGCCCGCTATAGAATTGCCATGCCCGCCGATAAATTTGGTCGCCGAATGTACAATGATGTCCGCTCCGTGTTCAAACGGGCGACAGAGATACGGCGTAGCAAAGGTGTTATCTATAATCAGTGGCACGCCAGCTTCATGAGCAATATCGGCAACGGCGCGAATATCGAGGACATCTCCCTGTGGATTGCCAATCGTTTCGCCATAGAGGGCGCGTGTACGGGGCGTGATCGCCTTGCGATAATTCTCAGGATCGGTGCTGTCAACGAAAATGGTATTGACGCCCCAGGTACGCAGGGTGAGGTCAAACTGAGTATGGGTGCCGCCGTAGAGGCTACTGGAAGAGACGATCTCATCACCTGGTCGTAGCAGCGTCATCATCGTAGCCATCTGCGCTGCCATACCGGATGCGGTCGCAAGCGCACCTGTCCCGCCCTCCAGTGCCGCGATGCGCTCCTCAAAAGCCGCCGTTGTGGGGTTCATAATGCGCGTATAGATATTGCCAAAACGTTGCAGGGCAAATAAATGGGCCGCATGGTCTGTATCATCAAATACGAATGAGGTGGTTTGATAAATTGGCACGGCACGCGCTCCCGTCGTCGGGTCTGGTCGCTGCCCGGCGTGGACCGAGAGGGTGTCGAAGCCAAAGACATGATCGCTATCGATTTCCGGCATAATCTCTTCTCCCCTGGTTCAGTGTCTTTTCACTCCTATAACATGGTATCACATCGCCTCCTGTCTGCTGGAAATCCAATTGGAAACCTTGCAGTACATAACGAGCCTGTAAACACGATGGAAAGCGTGACCGATCCTGTCCTTCTTCGCCTGTATACTTTCTTTGTTGATGGTGAAAGAAGGAATGCAGCAAAGAGGAGGACAAAATGGCAAAACGTATCCTGACGTTACGCGAACTCAACCGTGCCACTCTGGCGCGTCAATTGTTGGTGAAGCGAACATCATTAACCATTTTGGACGCGATCAAGCAGATTGCAGGTTTGCAAGCTCAGTTAGCCAATGCTCCCTATATTGGCTTATGGAGCCGCCTGCACGCTTTTCAACGCGACGATTTAACGCGCTTGTTTGAGCAGAGATTAGTGGTAAGAACATCGATGATGCGTCGAACGCTCCATCTGACGACGGCTGAGGATTATATGCATTTCCGCCCTGCGCTCCAGATACTGTATAGCCGCCTGCTGCATACATACTTTGACAGGTATCGGGTCAATGATCGTGAGAAGGAGCTGCTGGTGGAAACCATGCGAGGGTATCTGCAAGAAAAGCCGCGTACAAATGTTGATCTACGTGCGAAACTTGCTGAGATGGCCCCCGATATGGATGAGCGCCTGTTGTATATAGTGCGTATGAGCATTCCGCTTATTCAGATCTTTCCCGGTGGCGTCTGGGGCGTTGGCGGTAGCCCGGCCTATACGGAAGCCTCTGCATGGCTCGAACGCTTGTTTGTCTCCTCAGAGGTTGGCCTGCGTGCTCTTATTCTGAGCTATCTAACCGCTTTCGGTCCGGCCAGCGTCAAAGATATCCAGAGCTGGTCAGGATTAACCAGACTTCAACCTGTTGTTGATGCGCTGAGAACAGAACTGGTGATCTTTTGCGATGAGCAGGGGCGAGAACTCTTTGATGTGCCGGGCGCTCCACTGCCCGCAGCAGAGACGCCCGTGCCTATCCGCTTCATGCCAGATTTCGATAATCTTCTGCTTGCCCATCACGATCGCCAGCGCATCATAGCGGATAACTATTGTCCATTCGTCTTTCCAGGTAATTCAATGGTGCTACCAACCTTTCTCGTTGATGGTTTTGTGCGCGGAGTATGGAAAATCGAGCGCACCACGACAGGGGCGAAGCTCCTGATCCAACCATTTGAGCAGCTGGAAAACAGCACTTGTGAGGCACTCCAGGCGGAAGGTGAGCGTTTGTTGCATTGGGCTGCGGAGAAAACGGCCCATTTGGAAGTTGTATTGCAAATGTATGACGGAACATTAAGAGGGCAAAATATGTGGGGGCGCATTTAGAAAAAATTGAAGGAGAGCATTTGAACGGGTGAAAAGTGAATTCTTCGAGAGTGAGCAAGATGCGAGAAGTTTTTCTGCGCTGTGCATGCTACGCTGAAGAAGCTACGATGGTTAAGTGGCGCTGGAACGCACTTTTGTGTCAACTTATAACTCTGTTTGCTCAGTACGAAGGAGAACCTGATCATGATCGGCAAACCGAAAGTGGAGAACCGCAACGAGCAGCATTATGTAGCGATTCGTACCCAGGTCACAATGCAAGAACTGGGAGATGTCATACCGCGCTTGCATAGCGAGGTGTTTGGCTGGCTGCGTAATCAAGACAAGAACCCTTTAGGCGGTGGTGCTCCCTTTATCCGCTATCTCGTTATTGACATGGAGAGACAGCTTGATATTGAACTGGCCGTGCCGGTTGCATTTCCCCTTTCTGGCAACGGTCGTATCACTCCTGGCGTGCTTCCCGCTGGTCGCTATGCCTCGCTCATCTATACAGGTCTTGTTGACGCTATACCGGCCAATAGAGCGCTGTTAATATGGGGAAAGGAGCAGGGGTTTGTGTGGGATCAGTGGACGACGGAGAAGGGCGACGCGTTCGGCGCTCGTATCGAATCGTTCCTGACCGACCCGGCAGACGAGCCAGATCAGGAAAAATGGGAGACTGAGGTGGCTATTCGGATCAAGGATGAGTAGCCCTGAGATGCCTGGTGATCGCGCCTTGCGTGTCTACGTTTTCCCCCTCTCTACAGTGTAAGGTACTAGACGCATACTTTTTGACAAAGAAAAGGGGGGATCGTTATGGATGCCGTGCAAATATTGGAAAGTAGCCATGCAAAAGTGCTAGCGACGCTCGATGATTTGTCGGAACCGCTGTGGGATGTACCCGGTGTTTGTGGCGAGTGGTCGGTGAAGGATATCGTAGCGCATCTGGCTTCCTATGAACGTGTAGTCATCGATGTACTGAAAACGTTTCAGGGAGACGAGCCGACGCCCTATATGTTGCGCTACTTTGCCGATAATGATGAGTTCAACAAAGCACAGGTGGAGGCACGTAAATATCTCACCGCTCAGCAGGTTATGAACGAATATCACGACGCTGAGGTGCAGAGCGCATCGTTACTGGCGCTGATTCCTACCGATGTTGCCCAACAGGTTGGCACGCTGCCCTGGTATGATCAGGACCATTGCCTGAAGGATTTTATCGGTGTCCTCTACCAACATACCTGCGAGCATTGCGAGCAAATCATTCAGTTTCGTCAGCAACAAGCATAGGGGTGGCGTCTGGATAACATGAAAAAGGCGGTCATGAAAACCATTGCATGTTTTCATGACCGCCTTTTTGTCTATAGTTGCGGGTGAGGAATACGTCCTCTATGAGGTCGCTCGCCGGGCTTTGGTTCTAGCGTCGGACACTCATCAGCCAGATGCAGCGCTTCGGCAATGGCTCGCTCCAACTGTGGATCGAACGCATGAACATAATCCTGTGGCGCAATATCGACCTCGATATCAGGCTCTGTCCCATAGTTCTCGATATCCCAGCCGACATCTTTGAACCAGTTGGCATACTCCGGTTGGGTGGTATAGGTACCATCCACCAGCCGATGACGTGGCGAGATACCGATAACACCGCCCCAGGTGCGTTTGCCAATTAATGGACCTAAACCCATTAATTTAAAGCTGTGGCAGAAAATGTCGCCATCCGATCCGGCGTGCTCGTTGGTTAGTGCCACCATCGGACCGCGTGGCGATTCGCGCGGATAGGGTGTTGGCTGCCCCCAGCGCGAGAATTTATAGCCGATGCGCTTGCGTGCCAGCTTCTCCAGCAGCAGACCCGACACACGACCGCCACCATTCCAGCGCACGTCAACAATCAGTGCTGGATAGTCATATTCGGTCAGGTAGCTGCGGTGGAATTCGGCATAGCCTCTATCGGACATGTTGGGAATATGAATATAGCCCACACGACCACTTGATTGTGTATGAACCGTGCGGCGGTTGTTCTCCACCCACTCTCGATAGCGGGCGCTGTTCTCGTCGGCATACGAGATAGCTGTTACCGTGACAATGCGCGTCTCGCCGGTTTTGGCCGCCTCAAGGGTAAGCTGTACTTCACAATCTACCTGATTGACCAGTAATTCCTGCGGATTGCGCTTGCGTCCCACGCGCTGCCCATTGATCGCGAGAATTGTATCGCCAACCTCGATATTGAGTCCCGGTGAGGTCAGCGGCGAGGTCGCCTCTTTATTGGCCGGATCGCCTCGGACGATGCGGCCAATGCGATAGCGTCCTGCCTCAGCATCGTACCCCCAATCAACGCCCAGGAAGCCTTGACGATAGATGCGTCCCTGGCGAACATCGCCCCCGTATTCGTAGGTGTGTGAGGTGCCAAGCTCGCCTTGCAATTCGTGAATCAGGTCGGAAAGCTCTGAGCGCGAACTGACGCGCTCCAGCAGCGGCGCGTATTGTGCGTAGATAGCATCCCAGTCTACGCCAGACATATCCTCTGCCCAGAACTGCTCTCGCTGCAACCGCCACGCCTCCGCAAACATCTGCTTCCATTCGCTCGCTGGTTGGACCGAGACCTTCACGCGATGGAGATCGATCCAACCGGTATCGCGCCAGTGGTCGTTGTTCTCTGGACGCGGTGGTTTCTCACCAGCTTTGATGACGCGCAAACGTCGATTGGAGCGATAGAGCAACATCCGGTTGTCGCGCGAAATGATCAGGTCGCCAACGCTATCGATGATGCGCTCGGTACGCTGGGTGTCGAGATCGTAGCACTCAACCCAGCCCTGTGATGATCCATTATGTGTGAGCGCACCCGTGACTGGAAAGATGAGGAAGAGCACTTTGCCGCGAATGCCTCGGATGGCTCCATAGCGCCCTTCGCCGAGTGGAAATGGAATCGCACGTTCGGTAATGCCTTCTAAATCAATCACCAGTGACCGCGACTTTTTCGCCTCATCCTCTTTTTCGGTTTTCTCTTCCCTTTCGCCATTGACTTGCTTTTCGGGAACTGTATCCTGTGTTACCATCTCCTCGGTTGCCAGCTCCTTCCTTCTGGTCGAGTTTTCACTTCTCTCAGCGAGGAGCTTTGGTTCAACGATAAACGGCGAACGGATATCACGTCGGAGAGGGATAGCGTAGGGCATCACGCCACGAGGAAAGCTCCATTCAAATTGCATGTTATCTGGAACAGGGTTGAAGATGCGATAACCCAGGAAGTAGAGATACTTTCCATCGGGATCGAAGGAGGGGCAGACATCTTCCAGAATCGGCTCTGTGGCGAAATGGGTCTCGCCGCTTGCCAGATCACCAAGTTTGATCGCCCTCTTCTGATCTGTGCAGGCAAAGCTGTAGGCGATCCAGCGCCCATCGGGAGACCACGCGATATCGTGGATGCGCTCGTAATCGCTGCGGTCAAGCACTCCTGATTGTCCCGTCGTAAGATCGACAACGATCAGTTCTTGACGATGATTGGCGATGGCAACCACATCATCAGTTGGCGAAACCTCCATTTCTACCACACGACCAAATTCCACCTCCGTGAAAATGTGCGGATCGTCGTCTTTATCGGGATCAAAGATAACCAGCGCCTCTCTTTCCGGCTGGTCACAGATAGCTACCAGTCGCCTACCGTCGTTTAGCCACTCTAGAAAACGATAGCGTACTCCATCTGGCTCGCCATGCTGTACAACGGCCCCTTCCCAGTTGCTCATCGAGAATGCTTTGCCGCGTGTCGTGAGGGCGAGGGCGTGTCCCTGGGGATGCAGGGCGACCGTATCAAGATAATAATCGGCAGAGATAAATTTGCGATTTAATTGCGTACGCTGACTCGGTAGGATCAACTCGACCTGCCGCACCTCATCAGCTTTGGGATCGAAAAGATAGAGATCTGCACCGGCCTGAAATACAAGGCGGCTCCCATCGGTAGAAAGGTGCCGGGCATAAAAATCATTTTGTTGTGTATGACGACGTAAATCTTCTCCATGAGGTGTACAAGAATAGATATTTCCAATACCTTCATGATCGGATAAAAAGTAAATACGCTCTCCAACCCAACATGGATCTGCCAGATTTCCCTGCAAACGCAGCAGGCGTTGAAACGTACCGCTGCCATCGCTATCACACCATAAATGCCCTGCCGTCCCTCCACGATAGCGCTTCCAATAGGCTGGCTCCTCGATATTTCTGCCCAGTACTACCCCTCCTTGAGGGCCATAGGTGATAGCGTTTGCCATTCCAACGGGCAACTGTTGAGGTTGGCCGCCCTGTGAACTAATAGTGTAGATCACGTTGTAATCGTGAGTAAATTGGCCAGCACTGCTGGCATAGAGTATCGCCGTACTGTCCGGCGACCAGCCCAGAACGGCGCAGGAAGAGTCGCCTTGAAAGGTCAAGCGCTGTGCAGGACCGCCGAGCGCTGGCATAACATAGACCTCACTGGCACCTTCTTCGCGCCCGATAAAGGCCAGGAGTTGACCGTCAGGAGAGAAACGGGGATGACTGGCCCTACCGACTCCAGCCGTGAGGCGTTCTGCACGTCCACCCTCACACGACACTACCCACAAATCATCTTCTGAGACGAATACGATCTGGTCCTGATGAATAGTAGGGAATCGTACATACCCTTGCGATGGCATACTGCCTCCTTGTTGTTTGAGGACTCTGTGTGTTTACCCTTTGGTACTTATTGTGTAGTACATGGGGCGGAATCACTTATAGGAGAAGATATACAGTATTTATCGTATCAGGATACTGATACTACCTTAGATATTGGGTAGTATTGTATCACATCCATACAATTATGTCGAGCATAGAAAGAGCATGAACGAATAACATATGATGTGACGCTTGCCTCTATGCTGCTAAAACAGTCTTTGAGTCTTACCCCTCTTGCCAGAATGTGAATTTGATGGTAACCTCAACCTGCTATAATTTCACCCAAAATAAATAAATAAGAGGAGAAACATTTTCTATGACACAGACGGTGAATGGTCAAAATAAGACGCCACAGAGACGCAACCGTCCTGGTCAGCGTCAACAGGAACGCCTGATGCGTCAGCAGCGTCGGAACAAGCGCAGGCGAATATGGATTGCTAGCATTGCGGCGGCGGTACTTATTGCGGCAGGTGTAACCGGGCTTGTGAGCTATGAGCGCTATACAACTCAACAGACAGATGCCGCCAACAAGCTCCGCGATCAACATGCCACGGCAACGGCGAATGTGCATGCGACGGGGACGGCAATTGTTGATGCTACCGCGACCGGTGAAGTCAATGCAAAGGCGACGGCAGAAGTGCAAGTCACGTCAACCGCCGCTGCAAAAGTGATGCTCACGGCGACCAACGGAGGCCCGGTTCCTTCCGCCGGTCCTGCCACTCCTCCGTCTGTTTCTGGCAGTCCGATTAAAATGGCTGATGGTTTGCAATATATTGATATCAAAGAGGGATCTGGCGCGGTGGCGAAAGAGGGCAGTACGGTGAGTGTAGAATATACTGGTTGGCTGCAAAGTAATGGGAAAAAATTTGATAGCTCTTATGATCGGGGCGCACAGCCATTTGATGTGACTCCTCTTGGGCAGGCTCAGGTCATTCCAGGGTGGAATCAGGGCCTGATGGGTATGAAGGTCGGTGGTACGCGCCGCCTGATTATTGGTCCTGATCTGGCTTATGGTGCCGCTGGATCTCCGCCCGTTATTCCCGCCAACGCCACACTCATTTTTGATGTGACCGTGATTGGCGTGAAGTAGGTATGGTCATTACCAATCAGGGTGTGTAATCCTAAGCTCGCAGGCGTGTCCATACGGTCCCGCCTGGACCTTCCTCTTGTTTGCATGCCAGTACCACGTGTACTGGCATGAGCTGTAGATGAAAATCTCCCCCGCTTAGTCTCTCAATCATGTCATGGCTTGCAGAATCCTTGACTTTTGCAAGCGCGATTCAGTATACTTTCAACAATTTCAAACGATTTCACGTATGCTTGAGCAAGAAGGGAGCCTCTCCTGATGTATCTCTGCACATGGATACGAAGAGATGACAGTATGTTGTTTTGTCGTGCTCTTCCACCTTCTTTGCAATTGCACTCCTTATTTTTTCCTCGTTCCAGTACCAGGGAATGAGGCTTTTTTTTGTGTTCTTTTCGATCAGCTTCTCAAGAAAGGTATTATTGATGAGCGTAACGAACAACTCTGATGCGCGGCAGCCATTCCTGCAATCGTACTTTCCGCGCTGGAAGCTCAAGACTGAAGGCGTGATCGCGCCCGATGAGCGACTTCCCTGGGGGCAGACCATCCTGGTTGGTTTACAGCATGTTGTTGCAATGTTCGGCTCAACGGTGCTGGCTCCCCTGCTGCTTGGCTTCGATTCTAATACTGCTATCTTGTTTTCCGGGATTGGCACCCTGCTCTTCTTTCTGATCGTCGGGGGACGTGTGCCGAGCTATCTTGGCTCTAGTTTTGCCTTTATCGCGGTGATTGTGACTGCCACACAGTATGCAGGAAAAGGGCCAAATGCGCATATAGATGTTGCTCTGGGCGGTATTGTGGTGGCTGGCATCGTCTATGCCATTATCGCCGTGATCGTCATGCTCGTCGGGTATAAGTGGATTGAGGTGTTAATGCCTCCTGTGGTCACGGGCGCTATCGTGATGGCGATCGGGCTGAATCTGGCTCCCGTTGCTATTGCCGATGCCAGTGGCAGCGCGTTTAGTGGCTGGATGGCGCTGGTCACGCTGCTGGCCGTTGCTGCTGTTGCAGTCTATTTGCCCGCAACATTGCGTCGCCTCCCGATCTTGCTCGGTGGCATTATTGGCTATATTGTCAGCTGGCTTGGAGGATTGGCCGGGCTGGGTCCACAGATCGATTTTTCCCCGGTTGCGAAGGCCGCCTGGGTGGGTCTGCCAACCTTTGCCTCGCCCACCTTTACAGGGAACGCGATCAGCCTGATTGCCCCTGTTGCTGTGATCCTGGTTGCAGAAAATACCGGCCATCTCAAAGCCGTTGCCGCCATGACCGGTTCCAATCTGGATCGCTATCTTGGTCGGGCCTTCCTGGGCGATGCCGTTGCGACCATTATCTCCGGGCTGGGAGGCGGTATGGGCGTCACGACCTATGCGGAAAATATCGGCGCGATGGCTGTGAGTCGTATCTACTCCTCTCTGGTCTTTGTCATCGCAGCGTTCGTGGCAATTCTGCTGGGCCTCTGCCCAAAGTTTGGCGCATTGATCGGAACGATCCCATTGGGTGTGATCGGTGGCCTGGCGATTGTGCTGTTTGGTTTGATTGCTGCAACCGGAGGACGGATCTGGGTGGAAAATCAGGTCGATTTTTCAAAGAGTCGGAACTTGATTACCGCCGCCGTTTCGCTGACCATCGGTGCTGGCATGGTCGGCAACCTGGGGATAACGATTGGCAATCTCACGGTTGGTGGTATCGGCGTTGTAACTTTCGCTGCCATCATCCTCTATCAGATCTTGCGTGAGCGGCATGCGCAGCCTGAAGAGGCGGTCAGCGCTGATTCAGCTGTTGGACGCTATTCCGAAGAGACAACTGCGCAATCACCTGCACCATCTGAAGAATAGGGTACTCGTAATTCTTTGGATAGGAGATAAAGCGGTGTGGCCCCTCTGCGGCGTTTGCACGCTGCTTTATCTCTTTGTATGTGTATTTTGTACTTGACTTTTAAAAAATCTGAGGGTATACTCTTAGCAATTTGAGACAAGTTTCCCGCTAATTTTCAGACACTGGAGAAGGTGTAGCATCATCATGGGCTTGACTGTGTGGATCGAGACAATACAAACATCGTGGGGATGTTGTCTTTTTCAAATGCAGGATGGGCCTGGTGTTCTCGCATTAGGAAGAGTGTTTCTTCCTCACCCCATTGATTCGGGGGTGAGGATTTTTTTTAATCTGGTGATCGCGGATTTCGTTCAATAAGCGCGTCAAGGGCGGGTCTTTTCCCCGATGTCCCATGTTGGACGGCACGGCGGGGAATGATGACCTGTCAACCTATCGTTATCAAACGCGCTGTAAGGCGTGATGAGCAGGTCCCATCAGACAATGCTGGAGGTTACATGAGCCAGGTCGCATTTCGCATTCGCAACGAGCTTGCAATGATCAACGGTGATTTTCGTGGCAAAGATATTGTTTCTCTGGATCAGTTTGCTAGACAGGACATTGAAGACCTTTTGCCCGTCATCCAGCATATGAAACATCTGGCGGTCAATCACGAGGTGTCTCATCTCCTGGCCGGGCATCTGATCTCACTGCTGTTCTTTGAACCTTCCAGTCGTACGTTCTCCTCTTTCGCTGCTGCTGTAAAGCGTCTGGGGGGACAGACTATCGAAATTCAAAACCCGGAGACCGTCTCTTCCGTGAGTAAAGGGGAGACTTTTGAAGATACGATCCGCGTTTTCGAGGCATATTCTAGCGCGATTGTGCTGCGCCATCCTGTACCCGGTTCGGCACGCACTGCTGCTCGTGCTGCTCAGGATATACCAGTTGTCAATGCGGGGGACGGCAATAACGAACATCCGACGCAAACACTGCTTGACCTGTATACTATTTACGAGAGGTTCGGGCGGCTTGAGCATCTCACCGGTTTGCTAGCAGGCGATGTTTTTAATAGCCGCACCTTGCATTCGCTGATGCGGGGTCTCTCACTCTTCAAGAATAATATTGTATACTTACTGTCACCACCACAGTTGCGCCTGGACCGTACGGACCTGGCACAATTTGTCGAGAGAGGTCTCAGAATCATTGAGATCGACAGCGAAAAGGATATTCCGCGTGATTGTCAGTTCTGGTACTGGACACGCATTCAAAAAGAACGTTTCGCTTCTTTAGATGCTTATGCGGAAATCGTTGCAAAAAACTTTACTGTAACACCTGCTTTGCTCGATACCTATGCGAGCAAGAACACAATCTTGATGGACCCGTTACCCAGAGTTGGCACCATTGATCCGGCAGTCGATGATGATGAGCGGGCAGTGTACTTGCGCTCACAGATCCGTAATGGACTCTATACGCGCATGGCGCTGCTGGCGTTGATTCTAGGGAAGGCTTAACGTACATTGAAAGGGATGACAATGCAGCATAATACTGTGCATAGTGATCTGCTTATTGCGAACTCTACCGAACCAGCCCCTCAAGTGCTCGCTCATCATCGTCCTGCCAGATCACAGGGGGCGCTCCTACTGGAAGATGGTACGGTGTTCGAGGGCATTTCGTTTGGATATGAAGGCCCGGTTGCAGGCGAGGTGGTGTTTTGTACGGGGATGGTTGGCTACCCTGAAACCCTGACCGACGCCTCTTATAGAGGGCAAATTCTGGCGATGACCTATCCCCTGGTTGGAAACTATGGGGTGCAGGATCGCTCTACCTGGGAAGATGACCGTATCCACGTGGCCGGGCTGATTGTTTCCGACTATGTTGATACTCCTTCACATGCCCAGAGCACCATGTCGCTTGCGACATGGTTGAAACAGGAGGGGATTCCAGCTCTCGAAATTAAAGATACGCGTCTCCTCACCAAACATATCCGAACGCATGGGACGATGCTGGGCAAAATTGTCTTTGACGATGACATCCCTTTCTATGATCCCGACCTCGAAAATCTGGTTGAACAGGTTTCGGTGAAACAAATGTTACGCGAGGGTTCTGGTGAGACAACGATCGTGCTGATCGATTGTGGGGCCAAGCGCAACATTCGCCGCAGCCTGCTCGCCAGAAATGTGCAGTTGATTACCGTTCCCTGGGATTATGATCTCTTCTCTCCCACGAATAACTTCGATTTCGATGGCATCTTGATCTCCAACGGGCCGGGCAACCCACAATTGGTAGACACAACCGTTCGGACGATACGCACGGCCCTGGAGCGCAAGATCCCCACGATGGGCATCTGCCTGGGCCATCAGTTGCTGGCGCTGGCGGCTGGTGGTGAGA